>CAXSIE010000183.1:6766-9542 GCA_964237295.1 uncultured Flavihumibacter sp.
CGGTTTTACAAAGCAAACCCGGCATCTTAAAGAAGCTCTTTACATTTGTGCCCCTGGCACAGGCAGCCGTGGTTCGCAATGCTATTTTTCTTGCCGGTGGCGGTGCAATTGGCAACTACAACGAATGCAGTTTTAATGTGGAAGGGGAAGGAAGTTTTAAAGCGGGCCCCGGAACGCATCCTTATGCGGGCGAGCAAGGAAAACGCCACTATGAAAAAGAGGTAAAATTAGAAGTGATTTTTCCGTCTAATCTGGAAGGTAAGATTGTAAAGGCCATGATTGAAGCGCATCCGTACGAAGAAGTGGCTTTTGATGTGATTCAGTTAAGTAATAACCATCCGGGCGTAGGTTCCGGAGTTATAGGAGAATTATCAGAAGCCGTATCGGAAACCATGTTTTTAACATTTTTAAAAGAACGGTTTCCGGTACCTGTAATTAAGCACAGCGCTTTAACCGGTAAGCCTGTTAATAAAGTTGCCTGTTGCGGCGGAGCAGGCAGCTTTCTGATTAACAGCGCATTGTCTGCATCTGCCGGCTTTTTTATAACCTCAGACATGAAATATCATGAATTTTTTGATGCAAACGGCAAAATAGTAATTGCAGACATCGGCCATTATGAAAGTGAGCAATTCACCATAGACCTGTTGTATGAAATTTTGAAGGATAAATTCAGTAGCTTTGCACTCCTTAAAACGGAAGTGAATACCAACCCGGTAAATTACTTCTAGATTAGGAGCACTCAATTTTTTGAGTGCTAAGAACAAACTTATACATTTATACTTTCACTATGGCTAACGTAAAAGACTTCTCTGTTGAAGAAAAATTAACCGCCCTGGTTACATTACAAAAAATCGAATCCAAATTAGATGAGATCCAGATTCTAAAGGGGGAACTTCCGATGGAAGTGAGCGATCTGGAAGATGAGATCCTTGGATTGAATGCAAGACAAACCCGTATCGAAGAAGAAATTAATGGCGTAAAAGAATTTATCGAGCAAAAAAAAGAAGCCATTAAAGAATCGGAAGCTTTGATAAAAAAATATGAGAAGCAAAGTACCAATGTAAAAAATAACCGCGAGTTTGAAGCTATCAACAAAGAAATAGAAATGCAGCAGCTTGAAATTAAGCTTGCTGAAAAGCATATGAAGGATGCAAATGAGGAGATAGCTGAAAAAGCCGTGATGCTTGAAAAAGCAAAGAAGAATGTAGGTGCCAAAGAAACCGTGTTGAAAGGAAAAAAAGATGAGCTTGAAAAGATTATCCTGGCCACTGAAAAAGAAGAAAAGCATTTTAATAAATTATCATCAGAGGCCAGAGAAAAAGTAGATGAAAGATTATTGCTTTCGTATGACCGTATCCGTAAAAATTACCGGAATGGTTTAGGAGTGGTTCCGGTTGTAAGAGATGCCTGTGGCGGATGTTTTAACGCTATTCCGCCCCAGAAGCAGAGCGAGATCAAGCAAAGGAAAAAGATCATCATCTGCGAAAACTGCGGACGTATCCTGGTAGACACGGAATTGAATGATGCGGTGGATATTAAGTAAATCAATAGTGTTACGATACAAATAAAATCAGGTATGGGCAGCTATTAGCAGACTACTGCCTGTTAGCTTTCCTCCAGACAAACTGATAGCAAATTATTTAAAAGGTGTTCGAACAGGAACACCTTTTTTATGTTGCAGATTGTTCAGTTACCGGAGGTGAACCATTTCGTTATTTATAAAAATTTCTACATATCCAAACAAATTGTTACCCTTGAATTGGCTAATTTTCAGTTTGTAACACAATAGCATGCTGCAGCAACTTCATATACAGAATTATGCAATCATTGATGAAATCACGATAGATTTCTCAGGGAGCCTTAACATTATAACGGGGGAAACAGGAGCCGGAAAATCAATTCTGATGGGAGCATTAAGCTTGATCCTCGGAGACAGGGCCGATACTTCCGTATTGTTGAGTCGCGACAAAAAATGTTTTGTGGAAGGAACCTTTGTAATAAAAGATAAAAAGGAAATTCAGCAGTTTTTGAAAGACAATGATCTTGAT
The DNA here is from genome assembly GCA_964237295.1 of uncultured Flavihumibacter sp. Lineage (GTDB taxonomy): Bacteria > Bacteroidota > Bacteroidia > Chitinophagales > Chitinophagaceae > JADCRZ01. The sequence continues at coordinate 8,815 of CAXSIE010000183.1, forward strand.
ATCGAAACAGAATTAGTGATCCGCCGCGAAATAACCGCTAACGGTAAATCCAGGGCATTTATAAACGATACGCCCGTTAACCTGAACCAACTGCAGCAGGCAGGCGCTGTTTTGGTAGACCTTCACCAGCAATTTGATACATTGGCAATGGCTGAAAGCGATTTTCAAAGAGAAGTATTGGACGCCCTTGCCGCAAATGCTGAACCGCTGATTGCTTACCAGAATTTATACCGGTTGTATCTTTCCGTTAAAAAATCGCTGAATGGATTGCAGCAACAAAAAGGTCAGTTTAATGCAGCTTTTGATTATACCAGGTTCCTGTTTGATGAACTGGAACAAGCGGCTTTGAAAGAAAATGAACTCGAAGACCTTGAAACAGAATTAAAAATTCTCAGTAATTCGGAAGGTGTTAAAGCTGCCTTGTCAAAGGCGTTATTCAGTTTAAATGAAAGTGAGGAGCCTATTGTTCAGCAATTAAAAATATTGGGAAATCAATTACAATCTTCTGCCGGTTATCATCCACAGTTGCCTGCTATTGTAGAACGTTTGCTTTCATCACAGATAGAACTACAGGATATCTCAGATGAGATCGAACGTTTGGTTGATCATATAAATTACGATCCTGCACGCATTGAGCAGATGAATGAAAGAATATCGTACGGATACAAATTACTTAAGAAACATTCGGTTCAAACCACCAATGAACTGCTGGTGATAAAAAAGCAGTT
>CAXSIE010000184.1:0-264 GCA_964237295.1 uncultured Flavihumibacter sp.
TGTTCTTTGATTCACGGGATGGGCACTGGCTGGCGGCCGCCAGTCCAAAAAACTGGGTAGAAAATGCTGATGTTAAAGTTGACCGTAATGAGTTTTACAAGATACTTCAGCAATGTGTTTCGAAAATGCCTTCCAAACTTGTTCCTGTGTTTATGGCCAAGTTTCTGGATAATGAAGATGCGGAGGTAATTTGTAAGGATAATAATATTTCATCGTCTAACTATTGGGTGATTGTTCATCGGGCAAAAGTGCTTATGCGTAGCT
>CAXSIE010000184.1:274-6894 GCA_964237295.1 uncultured Flavihumibacter sp.
TGGTTCCTCCGTTAAATCAAATTACATGGATGTTCTTATTTAAAAAGACCGCCTACAATTGTAAAGAGGCCACAAGGCTCGCTCTTAAAAAGGATGAGGGTAAAATTTCTTTGCTTGAAAGATTCAGGCTTTACTACCACCTTCGCTTTTGCGATCCTTGTCATGGTTTTATAAAACAATCTCACATCATAAATGAGGCGGGAGCGCAATTGAACGACACAATTTTCAAAGAGCCTCTTTTTACCCTTTCAGAAGAACGCAAAAAAGATATCCAGCATCAACTCGACATTCTTGATCAATAAAGTTTTACATAATGTCAACTTACCGGTAGCCGATTGCCGGTAATAGGCCTTATGGTGTTGCCAATTTTTCCCTTTCTTTATTTAATTAGCCGTAAAAAACATTTAATTGTAAGGATTACACTTTGCTTACGTCTATATGCCTGTCATCACTATTTAAAATTATTAATAACAAGGAAATGAAACATGTAATTTCTGTAATGCTGTTAATCATCATTGCAATCGGGTGTTATGCTCAAACAGCCACATCCTATTTTACCAAAGATGGTACAGCTATAGGGGGTTACGATCCTGTTGCTTATTTTACGGATAGCGCGGCTATCAAAGGAGATTCAAAATTTAGCTATACCTGGGAAGGCACCAAATGGCAATTTAAGAACCAGGCTAATATGGATGCATTTAAAAAAGAACCGGTCCGGTATGCGCCTCAATACGGAGGCTACTGTGCTTTTGGTACATGTAAGGATCATAAATCACCCACTGATCCTGCTGCTTTTACTATCGTTTATAATAAATTATATCTCAATTACAATCCTGCTGTAAAGGCTATGTGGATTAAAGACACCAAAGCAAATATCGAAAAAGCAGATTCTAATTGGGTTCATCTTAAAGACAAATATTAATACCCTAATCGTGAAAGCGCTATTATTTACATTTCAATATGTAGTTTAACATGCGCTGAGTCTGTAAAGGGTGCTTCCCGCACCTTAACGAAGGATTGCAACGGCCAATTGTTTTTTAAGAGATAATAGTGTTAGTATCTTGTTCAGTTCTTTTAATTATTTATGGTCATCAATTAACGGTGTTTAAAAAATGATATTTAAATGAGAAAGACAAGCAATATTACTGTTGTAGCTAATGTAATTTTTGTGTTATGTTATTTGTCGTCTTCATCGCAGGGATGTAGTGATGCGGGATTTTGTACAGTTGGAATCCTTCATCAATTTGGTGTAGCGTCTCAAAAAATATCAAGTCAGAAGATAAGCTTCTTTTTGCCTGTGGGGCTGGGTGATGAAAAAGTAATTGTATTGGCACCAGGCATACAGTACGATAAACAGATAAATTCGCGATGGGCGATCCAGGGAAAGCTTACCGCTAATTATACCAACGGGAACCTCGGAACAACAACAGCATTAGGTGATGTATTTCTCTCGGGGATTTATTCCGTGAAACAAAAATTCAATTGGGCTACTTCGGTAATGCTTGGCATCAAGCTGCCAATGAACAGTGGAAACCTCACAGCCAATGGTAAAGCGCTTCCTATGCAATACCAAAGCAGCCTTGGTAGTGTTGACCTTATCACAGGATTAAGCACTGCTAATGAACACTGGCAATTTGCAGCAGGTTGGCAGCAGCCTTTAACGGGTTCCAATAAAAACGAATTTTTGTCTGTTATTTATGATCGTGCTGAAGCGGCAAAATATCCTCCATCCCGGCATCTCAACAGGAGTGGTGATGTACTGCTTCGTGCTGCGTATACATATAAGCCATTATCACAATTAAGCTTTAATGGTGGTTTGCTGGGTATTTATCACCTTAATGAAGATACCTACGAAGACTATGATCGTAACGTGAATGCTATTGCGGGATCACGCGGATTGACCCTTAATATTACCATAGCCGCTATGTGGAGATTAAATAAAAATATTAGTGTTGGAGTTACTGCCGGCAGCCCGCTTACAGCTCGTGATGTGCGTCCGGATGGTTTAACAAGGAAATTTGTAGTCGGGCCCGAAATAAGCTGGAATTTTTAATTAATAAATGCTACTTATATGGTCGGTGAATTATTAAACGATCAACTGATGGGTTTGTATAAACTGATGCATCAATTCAACACATCGGACTATACATTCAAGTCTGCTGTATTTTGGAATAATAGTGTTGGTCAGCATGTAAGCTACATTGTCGGATTGGTTCAATGCCTGCTGCAGGGGTATGATGAAGGATGTGTTAACTATGACACGGTGAAAAGTAATTTCAAACTGGAAACAGACAGGCACTTCGCCATCACTTCAATCGAAGCCATCATTTTCAATATAGATCTTCATGATAAACACTTGCTAGTGATACATGAAAATAACCTCATTAAATCTGAGAACTCATCTTTTTACCGCGAATTGAGCTTTGTTACAGAACATGCAATTCTTCGTATTAAACTAATTCACAAGATACTAAAAGAATTGAATCATGAAATGGTACATGAACAATTTGATGTTACACCGGCAACTGTCAGTTATTAGTCCTAATTACTGGTCAGATGTTCTATTGCAACTTCGGTAAAACTTTTTCTCCGAATGAATGAATAAACTCCTCCTGATTACGCCCGACATGATGAAGAATGATCTTGTCAAATCCCAGGTCTGCATACCGCTTCAGACTATCAATGTGTTGTTGTACATCTGAGGAGACGAGTATCTTTTTCTTTATGTCGTTTATGGTTACAAACTCACCCAGGGTGTCGAATTGTTCAACTTTCCACAGGTCTCCTTTAACCGTTGCGGGAAAAATATTCGTTCGCCACTGATGAAATACATCCTTTGCCAGTTTTTCTTCATCCGCTCCATAACCAAGCTGAACCTGCAGGTAAACAGGCTTTCCTTCTCCACCGCCCTTTTTGAATGCATCAACTATTTGCTTAAGCTCAGGTATCGGCTTGTGGGCGGTTAACAATCCTTCCGCCCAGCCACCCATCCATTCAGCTGTTTCAATACTAAGTGCAGCACCCAGCAGCAAAGGCTGGTGTTCAGGCAACGTATACAATTTGGCATCTTCGATTGTTACTTGTCCATAATGGGTTACTCTTTCACCGTTCAGCAAGCGCTTTATGATCTGGAAGCTCTCAAGCAATCGCTGGTTCCTGATCGGTTTGGTCGGCCATGGTTGACCTGTTATCCTTTCGTTCAGTGCCTCTCCGCTTCCCAGGGCCATCCAGAAGCGCTTTGGAAACATTTCGGCCAGGGTTGCTGCGGCCTGTGCTACGATCGCAGGATGCTGACGCTGTCCCGGCGCTGTAACAACGCCGCATGGAATGGCAGTAGCCTGCAACGCTGCCCCGAGCCAGGAATATACATAGCCGCTTTGTCCCTGTCTTTCACTCCAGGGGTGAAAATGATCTGAAGCATTAATTGACTGAAAACCTGCCTTCTCGGCCAGCCTGGACAATTCTATCAATTTGCCCGGTGTAAATTGCTCATGGGAAGCCTGATATCCGAATGTCATATCCTGTTATTTCTTTTCTTCATACCAATTATCAAGCCCCGTACACTGCCATAAACCCTATTTTAGTTTTAGTATATAAACGTAATACTTCCGTGATATCTTTTTGTGGTGACATGAATAATTTTACATCGCTAATCAAAAAGAGCAGGATGCAAAAATGATAGAGCGCCTTAAAACACACTGGCAGATGTACCTCATGGAATTTTTTGGGCTGGCAGGATTTGTATTCATAGCCGGGCTCCTGACGATTTTTCTGGAACATCCCGATATGCCTGTTATGAAAAGTTCTTTAAAAAATCATGATCTGCTCAGGCGTATTCCGCTCGGCATTATTCTGGGTGCATATATTACACTGGTAAGTGTATTATTCGGCAAAAAATCAGGTGCTCATATCAATCCATGCGTTTCATGGACTTTTTTCCGGCTGGGCAAAATAAATTTTGCGGACGCCTTGCTTTTTACAATAGCCCAGTTTGCAGGAGCTGTTGCCGCTGGCCAGCTTTTAAAATATATGATGGGAGGATTGTTCAGTCATCCCATCGTAAATTATGGAAATGCCGAACCCAGGCCGCCTTACGGAACAATAACGGCTTTCATCGCGGAATTTATTATCTCATTTATTTTAATGCTGGTGGTTCTAATGGCGAGCAGCTCCAGGCGGTTCGAGAAATATGTGGGGCTCCTATCAGGGGTAATAATCGCCTTGTATCTTATTATAGAAGTGCCGTTTTCAGGAATGAGCCTTAATCCGGCACGTTCTTTTGCAGGTTCGTTGGCAGCCAACCGTTGGGGATATTTATGGCTTTATTTTGTTGCACCTTTACTTGCCATGCTGGCAGCAGGGGAGGTCTTTTTAGGATGGAGAGGCAAACAGGTAAGCCAGACGGGCATGGCTGATAATCCATCAGGAACAATATTTATACAAAGCGATTACAAGGAAATTTCCAGGTACCCGGTGGAATAAAAATATAACCGGGCAATTCATATGCGGAACGATCATTATCCTCCGGGAACAGTACAGGCATTGTTGTCAACTGATTTGGTTAGCGAAAGCACCCGATATGTGCTGCAGCAACGCCTTGAAAAGATACCGGTAGCAACCCCTTTGTTCTTTGATGCCGACACCTTCATTACACTTCGTGCGGTTTGCATGCGACTTATTCCACAGCCGGAAGAACAGAGGATGGTTGACCTGGCCGGATGGCTGGATAGCGCTCTTGCCAAAGGGAAAGGAAACGGGTGGCGTTACGATACAATGCCCGAGGATGGTAAAGCGTTTACAATGGGGTTAAACGGCATTAAGGAAACTTCCGTTAGGATGTTTGGAAGGCACTTTCATCTGCTGGCAACAAAGGAGCAGGATGAGGTATTATCCTTAGTACAAAAAGGTACATTGTCCGATCCTGTCTGGCAGCTAATACCTGCCAGCCTCTTCTTTGAAGAACTGCTCGCTGCTCTGGTGGAGCAATATTACAGCCATCCCTTTGCAAAAGAAGCCATCGGCGAAGTGGCCATGGCGGATGCAAAAGGCTGGAAAAAAATAGGCCTAAACGAACATGAAGCGCATGAGCCCGAAGCAATCAGATAAGACTTTGGTTCTTCCATGCAATTCGAAATCAAACGAACTTATTACAACACGCAAATAATTATGAACCGTTTTTCAGATGATGAAATAGTAGATGCAGTGATCATTGGAACAGGAGCGGGTGGCGCACCGCTTTTGGCGCGACTGGCGAACCTGCTGCAGTCAATTGGTATAATCCCGGTTACTTATGCTTCACAGGAAATCTGCGGGCGGGGTTTATGGGGAGAAGAACTGCAGCAGTGCATGCGCGGGTACCATAAAGGGCACTTGAGATCTGCTAACCGAAGGGTTATGGCGGCAGCGGAAAGCAGTCAATGCCCTTACGCAACCGGTTTAACTGAACAAGATAATTTTGGATCGTTTTGATCGTTTTTAATTATTAAAAATAAATACTCATGGCAGGTAAAAGCTTTCTTGACATTATTAAAAATGTACTTGGTGACAGTAATTATAATGGCGATGAACATGGGGGAGCCGCAGGGCGATCGGGGCGCGGTTTACCGGACAGGTCTCCCCGGAATTTTATGTTCGCAACCGGCATCGAATGTTCGTACCCTACTATTGACGGCGGACGCACCAGGCGGGACCAGCTGGAAGAATGCGGACATTACAGGCACTGGAAAAAAGACCTGGAGCTGGTACAAGACCTGGGTTTAAAAGTGCTGCGTTACGGCCTGCCGTATTATAAAATACATCAGGGACCCGATAAATACGATTGGAGCTTTGCTGATGAGGCCATGGAGGAAATAAAGCGTCTCGGGATAACACCCATCCTGGATTTGATGCATTTTGGATTGCCGGATTGGTTAGGCAATTTTCAAAACCCGGAGTTGCCCATTCACTTTGCCAACTACGCCAGGGCAGTGGCCAGGCGTTATCCATGGGTACGCTATTATACGCCTATAAACGAAATATATGTTACCGCGAAAATGAGTGCGAAGGACGGAATATGGAATGAGCAGCTAAAAAGTGACCGGGCATTTGTAACAGCAATGAAGAACATTGTGGCGGCAAGCATCCTGGCCACCCACAACATCGCCGCATGCCGCCCGGATGCCATCATCGTTCAGAGCGAATCGGCTGAATTCACCCATGAAGCGAAAGTGGAACAATCGGCGGAAGTCCGGCTTATGAACAAACAACGGCTGATCTCTTTAGACTTGTTGTATGCTCATCAGCCCGATCTGGATGTTTATACGTACCTGATGGATAATGGGATGAGCAAGGAGGAATTTGATTGGTTTATGGCGGGGGAGCCTCCCGGTTACCAGGTTATGGGCAATGATTATTACGGCCACAACGAAAGAATACTCAAGCCTGACAACAGCATTTGTACGGGAGAGGATGTTATGGGATGGTACCAGATAACCCGCAAATATTATGAAAGGTATAAGAAGCCGGTAATGCATACGGAAACCAACACTTTTAATGCTGAAGAAGCCCCAAACTGGCTATGGAAGCAATGGGTAAACGTTTTACAGATGCGGTCGGAAGGCGCGCCTGTTTTAGGGTTTACA
>CAXSIE010000184.1:6924-9507 GCA_964237295.1 uncultured Flavihumibacter sp.
GCCTTATAGATCAGATAGACTGGGATACTGCGCTGGCAAAAAAGAACAACAACGTAAATGCCTGCGGTCTTTATGACCTGGATCGAAAGCCGCGCCCGGTAGCTGAAGCGTACCGCATGCTGCTGCAGGAATATGGACAGATAACCATTTTTCCACACGGAGAAATATTCGAAATTTCTGATAAAAAAGCAAGTTTAAAAGTAGAGGTATAATAGGAAAAAACTCTATTTTATAAACGTCTTTTTCAACCGGCAGGCATCAAAGAGCAAAGAGCCTGCTGGTTGCGCTCGCTTCATTTAAATTTCTTGTACACCATCTTTTTTTGCCTACCCGTCGTCATCTTTCCTTTCATGTAAATCATCTCGCCTTCTTTCATAAGAAAAAATAAGGGCGTTCCAGGCCTATGCATATGTTTGCAATGTTCCCTCTGCATTAGCTGGATCAAAAGAAACAATTGAGCCACCGGTTTATTGGTTGCCGGTATTACCTGTCCGGAAGTGGTGCCGGTTCCAAAGGGTACCTACATCTTAATGCAAGCCTTAATTGATAATTACTAAAGTTATCACGAAAGGGTAACATTTAAATCCGTATGTTATACAGAGCATTGTAACAACATAATGTTAGGTTAACTCAATATTTGTAATCGTTTTACTTTAAGGACATGATTAGTATGGATAGGCCCTAGAGTAGTGACAATTTAATTATGAAATATTTATTTGATTGACACAAGGTTAATACAAATTATTTAAAGCCTTCTACTCCGAAACGGAATTCCTCTTTTAAAGATTTTTAATGATTGTTCAAAATTAAATTGTCACTACACTAGTGTTATAGATTTATGATAGTTATAGCATACTTCCGTGACATCCTTTTGTAGATATATCGGTTACTTTAACTTATTAAACTACATACAAGACATCTATTCACTTTCAAACTTTATTATGAAAAAAACTATTTTATGCCTTTCAGGCTTGTTTATTATTGCAGTCTTTTTTGTTTCATGTAAAAAAAATGACCCTAATCCTCCTACTTCTCCTCAAAAATCAAGTGGTAAATATGATAATGATCCACAAGTCTTTTTGAAAAGCTCTTTAAACCTTGATGTAAGTAATATTACAGCTAAGTCAGTAACGCTTCCTTTATTACAGGGATGGACAAAAGGAGAAAAGACCTACTATATTCTTACGGAGTCTTCAGATTACGCAGATGCAAAAAAACTCGGAATAAATTATTCACCTGTGATGAAGTATGCAATAGGTTCGCAGGGAGTTCAGAATGTAACCATGGGAAATGATGGAAAAATTGTATTTAAAGGCACTGTTGATTTTTCGGTAGTGAGAGTTCTTATTCAAGGCTCTCCTAACGTCTTTCCACCGTCCACAGCCATTCCAGGCTCTATCGGTGATGCTGAGTATTCACCAATGATCGTTACACCTGAAGGTATTGTTTACAACGCCCCGCAGGTTGCTAACAATTCAGGCGTTCAGGACAGAGTGCTCGGCATTGATTACAATGCCATGACAGTAAAGCTTTTATTATCCGATGGCTTTTATGATGGTCATCAATTTTTTTATCATTTGGTCACTGATGCTTCTGATCCTGTTCCTGCGGCTGTTGAAAATGGAATTTATGCACCCAGGCTTAAGTATCTTCCTTCGTTCGGCAAAAATACTTTGGCAGATAAGTCAGCGCTAAGAGGATTTGCATTAGTTGGCAATGGGGAAACAGGAGTAAACAATCCCGAGCGTCAGGGCTTAAACTCAACAATTATAGATGGAGGTTTAGAGCCTATAAATGTCTTTCAACAGGATCCTGAGAATGATATTAAGGACAATAATAACTACAGTGCTATGTGGGATGCTCATGTTTATTTATGGACTGATGCTGCAATTGCTGCCGGAAAAAGGAAAAGAGTTCATACTTTGGGTGAAGTAAAAAGCCTTTTGGATAGTGGTTTCATAATATCCGATCCTACAGCTCCAAACCCTGCAAACCCCAGTATAGCCGGCTTAAAAAACAATGGACTTATTATTAACTGTCCAGTTGTATGGCAACCTCTCAATAGTAAAGAAAATTAGATGTTTACGTCTGAATAAATTGAGTACGGCCGCATACATCAAAATTTCAGGCTTACCTTATAGGGCAACGTTTTAACGACGTTGCCCTATTTATTTTTTCGTCATAGTGCAGTACTGCAGATTCTCGGTTCTCGTCCAAAATCCGGTAAGTCAATCAATAATTTCCTGGGTTCACTTTATTTCGCCGCGTTAGCTTTCAATGTTTGATAGTAGAAGGATGCTTCATTGCAGGGTTGGTTTGAAGCGATTAAAATGAGTGTGGAATGTACGACTTGTCAAAAAGAATGTACAATTTGACTAGCCCTAGAATTCATAAAAGACCAAATTTGACATATCATATTCTGGCAATTACAATCTCGATTATATTAAATGTCAGCTTTAGAGAATTAAAATTTGTATGGTTGAAAATCAACGATTTATGCTGCTTAAAAATTTAAATGAACACATCCTTAACCAACTCCCTGACAAGACGATGCTTGGAGTGTCGGTTTCCAAAGGAAAAATC
>CAXSIE010000185.1:0-9476 GCA_964237295.1 uncultured Flavihumibacter sp.
TAAGCTGCTCAATGATTTGAACGTTTTCGCAAATTTAATGGGTATTTGTTATGCGAAGTTCTTTTTTGTAACTTTAAGCCGTCCTGAACCGGGATGCTTAAAAAATTAAATAGTTATATTTTTATTATGAAAAAATTCTTATCAATACTATTTATTGTTGCTTCCGCTAAATTAAGTTTCAGCCAGGCTATAGCAGGTAAAGTTGATTACCAGAAAAGTTCACAACCAGCTACTATTATTGAATTACCCTACAATTCTGATTTGGTGAATGCTGCTTTAAAGGATCACTTTTCCAAAAATGGAGTAAAGGAATCTTCATCAAAAGGCTTTTCAGTTTATAAAGGCGTTCAGCTAACGGCAGCCGATCCTACACCAAGCGACTTGTATTTTAAAACAGACCGCAAAAGCCGGAAGGAAAATGATATCGCGGTTGTTTATATGATAGTAACCAAACCAGGTGAAAATCCGGCTACCCGAAGCAGTGAGGATAATTATGGTATGGACCAGGCCGCAATTTTTTTAACCGATATCGGTCCATCCATTGAAGCCTACAGCCTAGGTCAGAATATCAAAGGGCAGGATGATGCTGTAAAAAAAGCTGAAAAGAAATACAACAGTCTGGTTGATGACGGTAAGGATCTGGAGAAGCAAAGAAAAAAAATAGAAGATAAGATCCAGGATAATATTAAAGACCAGGAAAACCAGAGGAACGAGGTAGAGAAACAAAAGCAGGCATTGGAAGTACTTAATTCAAGAAGGAAGCAGTAGGAATTATTAATGATTAATTGATAACAGGTAATGGTTGATTATATGCTGAATTAAAAACGCATATCCATAACCAATCAAAGAATTTCAGATTCGTTGATAAGATTATGCTTTAAAGCATACACAACAACACCTGCAGTATTTTTTGCATTTATTTTTTCCAGTATCCTGGTACGGTAGCCTTCCACGGTGCGTTTACTGATAAACAGTTTGTCGCCAATTTCCTGGGCAGTGCACTGAAGGCATATCAGCTTAATGATTTCCTTTTCACGCTCGCCAAATACAATCGGTTCTTTTTTAACAGACGGATTGAATTTACTTTTAACGATCATGGAAGCCAGGTTTAAAGTAGTGTGCTTACAATAATAAACATTTCCTTCATAAACATTTTGTATAGCATCCAGGATTTCCTGCTTATCAGCATTTTTGATCAGATAACCTTTTGCACCTGCTTCCAGCATATCAACAATCAGGTTCTCTTCATTAAACATAGATAAGGCAATGATCTTGCAGGATGGATAATGTTGAGTAAGGTACCTGGTAGCTTCCACGCCATCCATATAAGGCATTTTAATATCGGTGATCGCAACATCCGGCTTATGCTTTATAACCAGCTCAATGAGTTCCTTTCCATCGCCCGCCTGGCCTACCAGATTCAGAGAAGGTTGTTTTGATAACATTAACACCAGGCCATCTCTGAAAATTTCATGATCATCCGCAATTACAAGGCTTATATTATGTTTCATTAAGGGGTAAAAACCAAATGTATATCAACTTAGCGGTATTTTTATGAAATAATTTGTGCCTTCATTCAGTTTGGATTCAAGGGAATATATTCCGTTAAGGATTTCAACCCGGCTTTCTAAGCTTTTAAGACCCAATCCTTTACTATTGCTTTTTTCTTTTTCAGCATCGAAACCTTTTCCATCATCTTTTGTAAAAAGAAGCAGGTTGCCGTGTTCTTCGCTAAGCCCTATCTGGAGGCTTTTGGCGTGCGCATGTTTTATTGTATTATGCAGTATCTCCTGTATCATCCTGAAAATATGGATCTCTTTTTCTTTAGGAATGGTACATTCCTTTATAATAAAGAAATGGATTTTTACAGAACTTTTATTGCTGATCTGGGCTATAAATTCTTTTATAGCTTCCGACAGCCCTTTTCTTTCCAGTGTATTTGGTAACAGGTTATAGGAAATTTCGCGCATGCTGCCAATGATCTCATCAAGATATTTTCCCGATTGTGCAATAACATTCTTATCTGCTGCATGCTCCATCTCAATGCTGCTGATATTCAGTTTCACTGCCGATAACAATGGGCCTAAGCTATCGTGCAGGTCGGTAGCAATACGTTTACGCTCGTTTTCCTGAATAGTGATCTCTGCAAAAATCCTTTCTTTCTGAAGTATAACATACCGCCGGTGATAACGTATAATGCTTATAATAAAGTAAGCTATAATAATGCCTATCAGTAAAGCAGCAACTAAAACCGCCTTGAAGTCTTCCGAATGCGCTGGGTTCATTGTTGAAGCTTTAACTGGTTAACCCGATTTGTAAAGCAATAACGATGCAAGTGGTCGTTAAGGGTTGTTTTGCATGTTAACCCCATTAAAGAAATCCATTTTCTTAGTTTTACGTGGAATAAAACATACGGCAACTGCATATAATAAATTTACGAAAGCATTTACGAACACTTTTATATCAAATACTTTGTGAAGAACATTTTTGTCTGAACCCAGTAAAAATGTGAATACAATAATTGTGTAAACAAAATAAATGACCAAACCTACGCAAATAATGAACATGGAATTTTTAAATAATGACCTGTTAAGTTTTATAACAATAGTATTAATAGTATAAATGCTAAGTAAAGCAAGAACAAAAGAATAGGAAATCAGGAATTGAAAGAATATATTGTTGAGCGAAAAAAGTTTTCTCCTAACCATATTGCTACCAGCAGCGCAGTCAGCACAAAAAAACTTTCTTTAAGCTTTGAAAAAAGCTGCCAGCAATAAAACTGTATTAGAAATATCAAACATTCAAACAAATTGAACAGGTTCCAGTCAGCTACCTGGATTGGCTTAGGCGTATATTTTGCCAGGTAAAGCCCCACCAGTAATTCGTTAAACAGGGATATAAAAATATACCATAAAAACGGCTGATAGATTGCGGTGATTGCCTTGTATCGTTTCAGCCCTATTACTGCAGCGAATAAAATACTAAGGCTGAATAAAAATAAATATAAGTTTTCGTCCATACCTAAGCTTGAATATTGAATTTTTTTGCTGTTACCCTGATGCTGTTACGGTTAAGGAGTTATCAAACAGGGCGGACAGGTTTGTCCGGTTTCCACCGCTTCATTATCGGTAGTATCTAATGCATGTACGCCGGATCTAAACCCGGGAGCGCTACTATCAATATTAAGTTGGTTCCTGGATGAGGTAATCAATTTAGTATAGATATCTTTTCCGTCTTTGGTAACAGGTAATAGTACCAGGCGCACCACTCCATTGCTATCTTTACCGTAATAAAACCTGATTCCATCGGCATTCTTCTGGCTTAAAAGTAACAGGAGCGCATCTTTGGTAAAAGTTTCCGCGTTTGGCAAATTAAAATTTTTAGTAAGGAAAGTTGTATCTCTTGTAAGCTTGCTCAACTCGCTTCTGGTGGTTATAAAGCTATCCTGCAATGCTATGGCTTCACTGATAGGAATAATGAATCGGGCAGCCCTGGAGGTATCAAAGGCAAGACCATTTACATCTCTATTCCTGATATTGTTACAGCTTATTATTGATGTTAATAATAAAATTATAGCAATGACACCTGCGGGTGAATTCTTTTTTATCATGTTAATTGGTTTGTGTGAATGTTCAACTAAAGTAGCCAACATATTAACAATCAAAAACAGTATAAACTCCTGATAAAAAAGGTAGATATACGTAATTAAAAGAACTGCATTTAAAAAATCAGGGTTGTGCAAACCGCTTGTCGGCAATAAAGGATGAATCTGTAAGTGTGGCGAGAAATATTTTAATGTAGTACCGTTCCTCCGTTGAAAAGGAGAGGTTGTTTTTAAGCAACGGGTCTAAGGTTGCGCTTTTCTGTATGCCGCTGCTGTAATGATTCAAAACGTTGTCAAGGCTGTAAAACCTGCCATCATGCCCGTATGGAAATGACTGGTAAACATTCCTCAGGCTTGGCACTTTAAATTTTAAGGAGTCTTCTTTTTTACCGGTAATGCGCATCCTTCCATAATCTTTCAGATCCTTATTCAAAGGCATGCCCGTATTGCGGTAGCTAAGATCGGTAAACAAAGGTTCTTTATGACAGGTGGCACATTTAGCCTGGAAAGCAGTATAACCCGTTTGCTCGGCATAGGTAAAAGTCCGCTCGCCTCTTTTAACTTTATCGTATTTTGAATTTGCTGAAACAAGAGAGCATACAAACTGCGTAATGGCCTTCAACATTCTTTGGCTGTTTATCTCATCATCGCCATAAGCTGCTTTGAATAGTTGTTTATAGCTGTTATCCTGCTTTAATTTATTGATAACATTATTGATATCTTCTGCCATTTCATTGGCGGCAGTAAGGGGAGCAAGCGGTTGTACTTCTATATGATTTACACCACCGTCCCATTGAAATTCTTTTTGCCACACCAGGTTAAATAAGGCAGGTGCATTCCTGGTTGTAAACTGGTTATTAAAACCATGGCTCAGGTCATGATCAAAAGTGGCAAATGCTGCAAACTGCTGGTGGCAGGAAGCGCAGGAAAAATTACCGTCTTTTGAAAGTTTACCGTCATAAAACAATTTCTTTCCTAATTCGAAACCCTCATTCGTCAGGGGATTTCCTTCAAACTTATACTGAGGTTCAGGAAAGCCGGCAGGAATTGTAAAACTTAGCGAAGTTGTTTTATGATCAGCATCATTCTTTTTCGAACAGCTATTCATAAATGTACAAGCTGTTATAAACATGCAGATAAACACTATTATAAAAGCTTGCTTCATCAGTTATTTACAATATTCTCGAGTGAAAACATTTTAGAATAGTTGTCAGCTATTTTTTTGGAGAGATCGCCAGGTGTCATACAAACTGGAACCTGTGCAATATGGAGATCATTAGGATGGTTAAACCATGCATTTACATTAGCGGTGATCGTTATTGTTGAATAAGAGTTCGCTGAAAAATCAAGTGCTGTATTGCCGGGAAAAGACAACACCACTTTTTTAAGCACGTTATCCGCCTGTTTAAATCCGCCGATATGATACTGAATCCGGTTATCCACTTCGGTAGACAGCGGTGAGGTGCCCTCGAGTTTTGCCATTATGTAGCCGCTGTTCCATGTCCAGAACATGCCATTAGCAGGATCCAGGGCGCCGGTTTGAGCGCCACTTACATTTCTAACGCTATCAACCCCGATCGTAAATGCAATATGATCATATTTATTTGACGGTGCTTTAACTCCGATATATTCAGTTCCGGCACTTGATTCATCAATTAAAAAATAACTGTTCTCTGCAACGTTATAAACCTTGTTAGCATTGGAATTTATCAGCTTAAGATCGGAAATATAATACTTGAAAGTTTTTACCGAATAGGGTTCCTGGAAAAAATTCCTGTAAGGTTTGCCAAACTCGAGAGGAGCGCCATCCACAACTGCTTTAAAATTGATATTTAAATTAAATGTTTCAACGCCCAGCGCTGTATCCTGGTGCAGTTGCTTTTGGCAGGAGCTGGCAAAACATGCCATCACTAATAAGACAGGGGCCGCTGCAATTTTCATCATTATGCATTTCATAATTCCGGATTTTTTCAATGATTTAAATAACGTATTTTTTTTCGGTTCTCTTTTATTACCGAACCGATTTTCTTTGCTTTAATTCTTTTTTCTTTAGCTATTTTAGAAGGTTTTGAGGCAAGCCGCTTTTTTTGCTTTTTTAAGGCCGTATCTATCAGCAGGTTCATTTTTTCTATTACAGTTTGTTTATTGGATAACTGGTTTCGGTGAACCTGGCTTTTAACCTGTAAATTTCCTTCCAGGGTAATTTTTTTTGCCAGCTTGTTTTGAATGGTATCCTTTTGTTCACCGGTAAGAAGCTCGCTGGAGGCAACATGAAAATACCCTTCCACCATGGTTTCCACCTTGTTAACATTTTGTCCGCCTTTTCCACCGCTACGGGCTGTACGGAATTTTATTTCTTTTGAAACGTCAATCATATATTGCGATCAGTAAATTTACACAGAATAATCCGCAATATATGAGGGCAGTAATTCAAAGGGTAAGCGAAGCAAGTGTTAGTATCAACGGCATCATAAAATCAAAGATTCAAAAAGGTTTGTTGGTTTTTTTAGGAATTGAAGAAAATGATACCGCAGAAGATATTATATGGCTGAGCAGTAAGATTGTACGGTTAAGAATATTTGACGATGCAAACGGAGTAATGAATGTTTCGGCGCAGCAGGCAGGTGGCGAACTATTACTGGTCAGCCAGTTTACTTTACATGCTTCTACTAAAAAAGGAAACAGGCCATCCTACCTTAAAGCGGCCAGACCTGATTTTGCGTTGCTATTATATGAATATATGGTAATGCAGTTGGAAACCGTCCTGGAAAAAAAGATAGCAACAGGAGTGTTCCAGGCGATGATGCAGGTGGCGCTGGTCAATGATGGGCCGGTAACTATAATTATTGACAGTAAAATGAAAGAGTGAAACAGGCGCTGCCTTCGGAAGTCAGCATCTGTTTTGACATTTCATACCATCTATTCAGATTCTGAAGCCAGGGAAACATAGTAAGTAATTGTTTTTAGATTATATTAACAACCCAGCAAATGACTTTACAGCAAGCACAACAGGATGTTGACAAATGGATCAAAACAGTGGGCGTCCGTTATTTTAATGAACTTACCAATCTTGGGATACTGATGGAAGAGGTAGGGGAATTATCCCGGATTATGGTTCGCAGGTATGGAGAACAATCTTTCAAGGAATCGGATAAAGAAAATCTTTCTGATGAAATGGCGGATGTGCTATGGGTATTAATATGCCTGGCAAACCAAACAGGCGTTGACCTTACAGAGGCTTTAAAAAGCAATTTTGAAAAAAAGAACGAACGGGATGCTACCCGCCATAAAGAAAATAAAAAACTACAGTAACCTTATCAGTAAACGGCTTTAAAACCTGTCAACAATTGTTCTGGTTCCTACCCTTCTATTTAAGAGGATTGCCAATTAACTTAAGTGTTTACACTTAAGTTACCCATCCTTAACCGGTTCCTCCGCAGAAAAATGTTTTTTGAGTGGGCTAATGCATCTTACTTTATTACTTTTGCAAAAGTATGGCAAATGATACAAACAGGTTCCAGGCTATAATTGCCCATTGCAAAGAGTATGGCTTTATTTTTCCTTCAAGTGAAATTTATGATGGCTTAAGTGCAGTATATGATTACGGGCAGTATGGAAGTGAACTGAAGAAAAACATCAAGGATTACTGGTGGAAAAGCATGACGCAGATGCATGAAAATATTGTAGGTATTGATGCTGCCATCTTTATGCATCCTACCACCTGGAAAGCTAGCGGTCATATAGATAACTTCAGTGATCCGATGATAGATAATAAAGAAAGCAAAAAGCGGTACCGGGTAGATCATCTGATTGAAGGTTATGCCGATGAACTGGATAAGCAAGGTAAAAAAGAGGAATCGGTTGCCTTACTGGGGGATATGGATCGTTTATTAGCTGAAAGTAATTATGAGGGTTTGAAGAAACTCATTGAAGACAACAATATTAAGTGTTCTGTAAGCGGAACGGCTAAATGGACTGATATCAGGCAGTTTAATCTTATGTTTTCCACGCAGATAGGAAGTGTGAGCGGAGAAGAAGAAGCCAATGAAATTTATTTACGTCCGGAAACCGCTCAGGGAATTTTTGTGAACTTTCTGAATGTTCAAAAGACCGGTCGTTTAAAAATTCCTTTTGGTATAGCACAGGTTGGTAAAGCGTTCCGTAATGAAATAGTGGCTAGGCAGTTCATTTTCAGGATGCGGGAATTTGAACAGATGGAAATGCAGTATTTTATTCGTCCCGGTACGCAGAAAGAATGGTACGAATACTGGAAAGAGGAGCGGATGAAATGGCATTTAAGTCTTGGAATACCTGTGGAAAAATATCGTTTTCATGATCATGTAAAACTGGCGCATTATGCTGATGCCGCCTGCGATATTGAGTATGATTTTCCGATTGGCTTCAAGGAAGTGGAAGGCATCCATTCGAGAACTGATTTCGATTTGAAGAATCACCAGCAGTTCAGCAGAAAAAAGATGCAGTATTTCGATAACGAAACAAACCAAAATTATATTCCTTACGTTATTGAAACTTCTATCGGATTAGACAGGACTGTGTTAATGATATTGAGTGAAGCTTATAATGAGGAAGACTTGAGTACCGGTGAGAAAACAGACAGCAGGGTGGTTCTCAGGTTTCCTGCAAAGCTGGCGCCAATAAAGCTGGCCATATTTCCTTTAATAAAAAAGGATGGGCTTCCTGAAATTGCGCGTAACATTATGAACGACTGTAAAGCTGCTTTCCGGTGTTTTTATGAAGAAAAAGATGCCATCGGTAAACGTTACAGGCGCATGGATGCCATTGGCACGCCTTTTTGTGTAACTGTTGATCATCAGACTAAAGAAGATAACATGGTAACATTGCGTTATCGTGATACTATGAAACAGGAAAGAATCTCTGTTCAATCCATAAAGAGTACCATAGAAAAAGCTATTTAATTGGTATTTAATTGATTTATAGTACGATTAAACTTTAATTTAAAAAAGGAATTTTTATATGATTGCTAATATGTCCATAAGTATATTATGGTTGCCATTGATTTATTTAGTAGCAGGATACATAGGGTTTTTCTTCCGCAGTTCTCAGATTGCTAAATCCAAAAAAAGGATTATCTACCTGGAAAATGAAATGTTAAGAAATCATGCTGAAATTTTAAAGCTTCAGCAGGAAATTGCTGAGAATGAAAAGAATAATAAGTTAGCTCCTAAAAGCAGGGTTGTGCCGATGAAAGATTCTCAACCGGACGAAAATTCCGAAGCTGCTCAAAAAAAGAAATTGAATAAATAATTTCATTGCGGCTTGAACCGGTTAACCATACAATTCCTGGTGAATGGATTTTTTATCATACCCTAAAGCAATAATCCGTTGCTTGGCTTCATCAATCATATTTTTCCATCCGCATAAATAGAACTGTGCAGGTACAACTACCGGTGCTGTAGCTTCGTTTAGAGTCTGAGCATTCCTCTTGCATATTTCCTCATAAACCGCATGAACATAACCCGTTCTATAATCACCCGGATCTTCCCTTGAAAATGTTGGAATGTAATGAAAAGAAGCGGCTTCTTTTTCCAGTGCTTTTAACTCCTCTTCATAAAGGCAGTCGGCTTTTTTGCGACATCCGAAAAGCAGGTAAATGTTTTTATGGGGAATCTGATTATAATGAACATGATGGGCCATAGACCGAAAAGGAGCAATACCTGTACCTGTGCAAACAAAGAAAATATCTTTTTCAATTACAGCCGGCAAAACAAAAACACCCTGCGGTCCCCTCAGTGTTAATGCCGAACCTACCGTTACCTCATTAAATAAATAGGTAGTACCCAGGCCCCCTTCCAGCAAAACAATTACCAGTTCAAAAACATTAGATCCATCC
>CAXSIE010000186.1:0-2714 GCA_964237295.1 uncultured Flavihumibacter sp.
GGACCTACCGGTCATTGGGAAGGCTTACATACCGCGTGTGAAGCGCCGATTGAAGAAACAAGCAGCGAAAAGGCAGCTGTGTACAAAAGCAGGTATGAATACTCCATAGAAAAAGACAGGCAGCATTGCCTGGGATCATACGTTTTTCTTTGGGGCCAAAAACAGGAAAGAACGCCTACCTGGTACGGCTTGTTTACTGATAAGGGGGAGGAGTCGGAAGTGGTTGATGTAATGCAATACCTGTGGTCTGGCAAGTGGCCGGATAATAAAGCGCCGCACCTTTATTCATTGCAGGTAGATAACAGGAAGCCTGTACAGAATGTATACCTTAAACCGGGTAATACTTACGAAGTGCTATCAGTGGCTGCCGACCCTGAGAATGACCTGCTTGCTTACCGTTGGGAATTGCTTACGGAACCTACCGTAGTAAGCTCCGGCGGAGATTTTGAAGCCAGGCCTCAAACAATAGAACATCTTATTTCCTCCTTAGGAAAAGGAAAAGCCAGCTTAAAAGCGCCGGATAAAGAAGGCGCTTATCGTTTGTTCGTTTATATTACCGATGGTCATAATAATGTAGCTACTGCGAATGTTCCTTTTTATGTGAGGAAGTGAAGGCAAACCAATGCCTACCGCTTCATCTTACACCTTCATTGTTTCCTACACTATCTACAGAATTCAATAAAACTTACATATATCTCGTTAAAAAATAATTTTTAAACTCTTCCAGTTCCAAAAGCTCCGTTTCAACATACTTGTTGTACAATTTATCCCCTACCTGCGATAGCAATGCTGAAATGCCCACATCTATTAACCGGATACCAAAGTGAATGGTGTATTCCCCTCTGATAGGCGCGGAGCAGTAATGTATGAGGTATATTTTGTAAATGCAAAGGCATACCCAAAAATTAATTATCATTGAACTGCAATCAGCTCATCAAATCAACAACCGATGTCCTTACATTACAAAGTGTTACTTCTTGCAATACTGATACACTCCTGCTCGCCAAGGATTCAAAAAGCCACCACCCCTTTCAATGTGGTAGAAGCTTCGATAACGGATATTCACCAGGCTTTGCAAAAAGGTACCTGTAGTTGCGAGCAGCTTGTGTCGATGTACCTGCGGCGGATAGAAGTGTATGATCAATCTACTAAATTAAACTCGATTATTATTACCAATCCGCAGGCTCTGACTATTGCAAGGCAACTGGATGGTGACTGGTTGAAAAATAAAAAGATGCGACCCCTTCACTGCATACCGGTTATTGTAAAGGATAATTACAATACAAAGGGATTGCAGACGACAGTAGGGTCTATCGCGTTCAAGAATTTTACTCCTGCAAAGGATGCTACCATTGTCAGGCAATTAAAAGATGCTGGTGCTATAGTGCTTGCCAAATCCAATATGGCGGAATGGGCTTTTAGTCCGATGGTCACCATCAGTTCGATAGCAGGAGAAACGCTGAATCCTTATAATTTGGAACATGTTCCGGCAGGGTCAAGCGGTGGCACTGCCGCTGCCGTAGCTGCAAGTTTTGGAGCCGCTGGTGTGGGAACGGATACGGGTAATTCTATCAGGGGACCCTCCTCACATAATGCGCTTGTCGGGTTCAGGGTAACTATGGGACTCACCAGCAGGAATGGCATCGCTCCGCTCTTTCTACGCAATGATGTAGGAGGACCCATGGCAAGAACGGTGAAAGATGCTACCATCATGCTGGAAGTGATGGCCGGTTATGACGAAGAAGATCCTTTGACAAAAAACAGCGAAGGAAAAATTCCTGACGGTTATCAGCAATTCCTGAATAAGGATGGTTTAAAAGGCGCGCGGATAGGCGTTTTGCGTATGGTAAGCGAAAAAGCTCCTGACCCCCAGGTGAAAGCATTGTTTGAAAAATCTATCGCAGATCTAAAACGGTTAGGCGCCGTAATCGTGGATTCGGTTCAGATAAATAATTTTGATACGCTCCGGCAAAACCTGTCTTGCCCGGTGTTTCAGCATGATATCAACATGTATTTCGCCAGCCTGGGAGACCACACCCCTGTGAAAAATCTTGCGGAACTTATTGCTTCCGGCAAGTATGCGCCTTATATAGAAGAGCGGCTTAAATATCAGGCTAAAAATGCGGTGAACCCCGTTGAAGGCAGCGGCACCTGTGCCGATGCGTATACCGATACCAAAAGAATCGCTTTCCGAAAGGCAGTAGTAGCAGCTATGGACCAGTATAATGTTGGCGCTCTTATTTATCCAACCTGGAATAACCCACCTGCCAGGGTAGGAGATTTAAGTGGATATAAAGGAGATAACAGCCAGGTAATTTCACCGCTGACAGGACAGCCGGCCTTTACCGTGCCAATGGGTTTTACTTATGATAACCTGCCGGCCGGACTTCAATTCCTGGGCAGGCCCTTTGACGAGCCAACCTTAATCAAATACACTTATTCTTACGAACAGGGCACAAAACACCGCAAACCACCGGTGTTGTTTCCTTCTTTGAAGCAGTAGCCACAAAGACACTAAGGCACGAAGGAATTTCTTTGTGCCTTAGTGTCTTTGTGGCCTAGGTGGCACAAGTTTTTCAACCATCAATAAAACCCCAACATGAACATCAGCAAAATACCTCCCTTTGAAAAAGACCTCGTTAACGTTATCATTGAAACACCGCGCGGATCGGTATATAAATACGATTTTAATCCGGAGTACGAGATCTTCCGGT
>CAXSIE010000186.1:2724-3803 GCA_964237295.1 uncultured Flavihumibacter sp.
TTGAATAAGGCGATGCCCATGGGAATGGCTTTTCCATTTGATTTCGGTTTTATACCATCCACCAAAGGTGAGGATGGTGATCCGCTTGATGTATTGGTGTTGATGGATGAACCTGCCATACAGGGAGCCCTGGTGGAATGCAGGTTATTAGGAGTGTTAGAGGCCATTCAAAAAGAGCATGATGGAAGTGAAGTAAGGAATGACAGGATCGTGGGTGTTGCCAACCGGTCTATCAGATATAAAAGCATCTCTGATCTCAAGCATCTGAATGAAGATATGGTTACTGAAATCGAGAACTTCTTTAAACAGTATAATGCCCTGGCAGGCAAAGAGTTCAGGCCTATAGGCTGGGAGCCTGCAGAAAAGGCACGCACATCTATCACTGAACAAACTTTGAAGAGTTAATTGGTTATCAGCTATCAGGATGAAACATATTAAACACTGATCTTTTTTATTTGGGCAACCCCAAAGGGGTGAAATGATTATAGAAATATGATAAACACAAGGTTCGAACCCCAAAGGGGTGACATAGATCCTCACGGACTGTTAATAATGTCACCCTTTCAGGGTTCGAGTTTCCTATTCAATTTTATCACTATAATCTTGTCACCCCTTCGGGGTTGCCAGATCTACATTCAAGCGTTTGCAAAGGGTTGAATTAACTTATTACCATCAGCAGTCAGCAATCAGTCTGTCATACTTTTCTCCTGATAGCTGACATCTCTCACCGTTTCAACCTGATCAACTTATACGTTTTATCGGTTATACCGTTCACCTGTAAACGCACCATATAAATTCCGTTGGTTACAGGCAGGTTATTTACATCCATACTCAGGGTATTATTTCCTGCCGGCAGTTTACCTGCATGATAGTTATATAACAGCTTACCATTTACATCAAATATTCCGATACCGATATCATTCGTTGAAACTTTATTATAAAAGCTTACCATGATTTTTTTGTCAAACGGATTGGGATAAACATTCACTTGTTTTAATATGTCTTCAACATGCAGCGTTTGATTCATTAATGAAGTGTTAGCCGCTGTTTCCTGTAATCCGGAAGTGCTTCCGGTAAAA
>CAXSIE010000186.1:3813-9431 GCA_964237295.1 uncultured Flavihumibacter sp.
ACCGCCTTCTCTTTCGAAGAAGGTTATAGTAATCGGGTAAACACCGGCACTGGTTATATTTACGGTGCCTGTTGCCGAAGTGGGTGCATGTATGCCATCGTTGTTAACGGTTGCTGTAGCAGATGGGTTGTACATTGAATTAAAATACAACTTGCTTCCATCATCCGATATTGTTTCAAAGGTATATATGCCGGGAGCAGGTATGGTAATGGTACCTTCCCATAAAAAGGCGAAGTAATCATTCCTGGTACGTGTTCTTAGACTTATATCTACATTAGCACTTCTGTATGTTTTCACGGGAGTAAGTGTGTTAAAGTTGGGTAGCGCAGTCCAGACTCCTTCATAGTATTTGAAGGTCAGACCCTGCGCCGGGGGAGGAGGCGGTTCCTGCGTAAAAGCCGACGTAGGAATGAGTTGCCTTGGAATGCCGGGTCCTGTCCAATAAACCTCCATTTTCTCACCGCCGTCTCTTTCAAAGTATGAAATGGCAATAGGGTATCTTCCGGCGGTGGGTACATTAACAGTACCGGTAGCAGAAGTTGCTGCGTGTACCCCGTCATTGTTTACAGTAGCCGTTGCCAATGGATCATATAAAGCGTTAAAATATAATTTGCTTCCATCATCCGATACGGTTTCGAAAGTATAGGTGCCGGCAGTGGGAATAGTGATGTATCCCTCCCACAATATGGCAAAATTATTAGTACGTTCAGGCAGTTCGATACTCAGGTCCGGTTTAAAGGTGATTCCTCTCCGGTATATGATCTGTTTATTAAAGTCTGGAAGTTCACTCCAGGCGCCTTGGTAATAAGTGAATCGTAAACCTGCAAGAGGTGTCGGCTCAGGAAGTTCATATGTAAATGCCGTATCCGGAATGGGTTGCCTGGGTATGCCCGGACCCTGCCAAAGCAGTTGCATGGATTGTGCGCCACTATATTGATGATAGCTTACAGCAATCGGGTAATATCCTGCCACAGGAATATCGATAGTGCCGGTGGCTGATAACACGGCATGTTCGCCGTTATTAACAAAATTGTCTACCAGCGGCGTATAGAGCAGGGAGTAAGTAGAATTAAAGAATATACGGCTTCCATCATCCGATACGGTTTCGAACGTATAGATGCCAGGCGCAGGAATATGGATAAAGCCTTCCCATATAAAGGCATAGTTTGTATTGATGCCTGCGGGCCTTTCATTAATGTCTGCATTATGCGTAATGCCGGTTTTATAAGGAGTCAGCCCTTCTATTCCTTGACCGACAGTAACATTTGTGAGGAACCTGTATTTTAATCCATGCCTTATGGGTGATGTGGTGGTAGCAGTAACCGGGTTGCTCAATGCGGACTGATTACCGGTATAATCTCTCGCCCTAACGGTAAAAGTATAAGTGCTGTTGGCATTCAGTCCGGTTATTATGTAATGATTCTCTAAAGGAGGATAATTGTAAAGTACCCCATTAATATAAACATAATAGAAAACAGAACCGGAATTATCGGCGGAGCTATCCCAGGCCAGGCTTACGGAATTTTCTGCGGTAGCCACTATGTGGAGGTTGCCAGGCGTACCGGGAGCTATGCTGTCAATATTTAAATTTCTGGGTGAAAGAACGCTGGATGGTACCTGCTGCCTTATAAATCCTGGACCGCTCCAATAAAATTCCATCGTTTGTCCCCCTTCTTTTTCAAAATAGGTAACGGCAATCGGATATTTACCAGGACTGGTAATATTAACTGTTTTAGACATACTGCGCGCTGCATGAATTCCGTCATTATTCACTAAAGGGCTTGAATCAAAATTATAAAAGGTATTAAAAAACACCATGCTCCCATCATCAGACACCGTTTCAAAAGTATAGGTGCCCGGGGTCTGGATATTAATATATCCTTCCCATACCAATCCAAAATGATCTGTTGTGCCCGCTGGTATAACATTCAGGTTCACATTTGGCGTTAAACCCGATTTAAGCAGAGGCGGATAAAAAAAGTCGGGAAGAGCATTCCAGTTACCCTCATAATACCGGAAATTAAGGCCGGTTTGTGCTCCGTTATCATTGAGGGTCAATGCAGTGAAGTATCCACTTGGGGTGCCATTTGAATTTGTTACTTCTCCTGACAGGTATATAATGTTATCATGGATCAGTGTTGAAAAGATGTTTACGCCGGCATCCAGCAACAGTTTGCCATTCTGGTAAAAGGTTTGATCGAGAGAGCCGTCTGTATTAAACCTTGCCATAATTCCCTGGCCGGTCACAACCAGTTTGCCGTCATTTTGAAAGGCTACTGTGTATTTAGGAGTGGTATTGGCACCCGTATTATTTCCAAGATTTGCCGTTACTTTCCCATCGCCGTCAAAACTGTTATCCAACGTCCCGTCTGTATTATAACGGGCAAGCACAAACTGAATGGGTGAAGTTGCCAGGGGTGGCCTTGTACTGCCTATCACTACTAATTTTCCGTCGGTCTGAACAGCCATTGAGTAGGCGATATCATAACCTCCGAAATCAGTTACATTTTTGCCGTTTCCATTAAAACTGTTATCCGGTGTACTGTTCGCATTAAAACGGGATACAGTGAAATTTGAATCAGACTCAAGCACAAGGATCTTATCATCTGACAGAACGGCAATGGATTTTATAGAACTTAATGGCTGTACAACAAAAGTCATATCTCTCGATCCATCTGTGTTAAATCGTTCAACCCCAAAAGGATCTCCAACGACTATTTTTTGATC
The DNA here is from genome assembly GCA_964237295.1 of uncultured Flavihumibacter sp. GTDB lineage: Bacteria > Bacteroidota > Bacteroidia > Chitinophagales > Chitinophagaceae > JADCRZ01. The sequence continues at coordinate 6,541 of CAXSIE010000186.1, forward strand.
GCTTTGTAAAGCAATAGTTAAAGTAATATAGGAGGTGTAAAAATTTCCACCTATTACTCTACCCTCGTTGCCAAAGCTGCTATCTATAGAGCCATCCGGGTTCAGACGGGCTATCGCCACATAAAAGGAAAAACCATCACCCTTTCCTATAACGCCGGCAAGAACGATCTTCCCGTCTTTTTGTACTGCAATGGATAAAGGAGCACCGCCTGCTGCATTGGGAAAATTGATTAAAGCTATGCCGGTCTTATTAAACGTACTGTCCGGTATTCCGTTGCTATTGTACCTGATGGTTATAAAACTTCCGTTCGCGGAGGTTGTCACGAGCACTTTTCCGTCATTTTGTAAGGCACTGGCTCTGAATGGTGATGCCGGGTAAAGTATGGCTGCCCCGTTTCCAAACCCGGGTACAATTCCGGTAGTGCCTGCAAAAAGCGGTGGTAGAAAAACAGCATTTAAAAAGAAAAAACAAATAAAGAAAGATCGCAGGTATTGCTTATGTAATAAACACAAACCTGATTTGCGTAGTGTAGTACACATAATGATAATTTTGGCATGAGCAATAGTAAAATGTTTAAAGGGAACCGGAGGAACATCTCAAGAGATAACGGCATTATTTCAATGCGAGTAATAAAATTATCTGCAGATAAAGCTATAAGATTTTTAAATAAAATGCAATTTATTTGTTTAATCAGCCGTCCGCAATCGTTTGATTTAATTTTACTTACATTAATTGATTATTTTAGTTTCATTAATGTTACTGTTTTATCTAACTTTCACCATCTTTTTCACCCTACACTTATTCTAATGAAGATGACAAACTCCAAATCCCGGCGCTCGTTTTTAAAAAATTCCATAGGAGCAGCCGTAGCTTTCACTATTTTACCCAGGCATGTGCTGGGTGGCAAAGGTTTCATAGCTCCCAGCGACCAACTGGTAAAAGGTGTTATTGGAGTGGGTGGCATGGGCCGCGGTCATTTTGTTTATGGCGGAACCCGCGTAGCAGCTATCTGCGATGTGGACCGCACCCATCTTAAAGAAGCGGCCGCCATGCTTCCGCCGGGAGTTAAAACGCTTACCGATTACCGTGAGCTGATACAGATGCCCGAAATAGACATCGTACACATCGCCACACCGCCGCACTGGCACGGCACTATGGCTATGGCTGCCGCCCGGGCCGGTAAAGATATCTGGTGCGAAAAGCCAATGACAAGAACCATAGGTGAAGGGAAACGCGTAGTAGAAGCGGTACAGCAGAACGGCAGGATATTCAGGCTGAACACCTGGTTCCGCTTCAGCGATAATTTTTATGGAATGCAAACTACCGTGAAGCCTATAGAAAAACTGGTGAAAAGCGGTTTGCTGGGATGGCCATTAAAGGTGACAGTCAGTCGCCATACCGGGTTCGACTGGAAATTCTACTGGGTAGGCAAAACCAACCTGGAAATTTTAAAGCCACCGGCAGCGCTCGATTATGAAATGTGGCTGGGACCTGCACCTGAAAAACCTTATAATCCGCACCGTGTTCACCAGACTTTCCGCGGTTACTGGGATTATGATGGCGGCGGATTGGGAGATATGGGCCAGCACTATATAGACCCTATTCAGTATTTTTTAGGAAAAGACAATACCAGCCCTTTATCTGTTGAAATAGATGCACCACAGCAACATCCCGATGCCGTAGGTACCTGGCGAAGGATCGAGTACACCTATGCTGATGGCTGTAAGATCATACTGGATGGTGAAGGAAAAGATGAGGGCGCCGCTTATATTGAAGGACCAAAAGGAAAATTATATCCCGGCTTTCGTTCAGATATACCCGATCTTGAAAAGAAGCTTGCGGCCTTCCCTGATTCAGAACCGCAGGTAACAGATTTTATTGAAGCCGTAAGAACCCGCAGCAAATTCGCCCTTAATGAGATGAACGGACATCGTTCCTGCACCATCGTAAATATCGGCAAGGCAGCTTTACAACTGGGCCGCTCTCTTAACTTCGATCCGGTAGCCCAGCAATTTATTAATGATGATGCTGCCAATCATTTAATTGATCCGCCGATGAGGGCACCGTGGGTATAGGTATGAATTATAAGGTTAAAAACCCTGAAGGGGTGTCATGATTATAGGAACAGGTAAAAACAAAACGCGAACCCCGAAGGGGTGACATATAGCGTCTTAAACAGAAAGAATCATATCACCCCTTCGGGGTTGTGTTTAGAGGTTCTTTCATTGCTATAATCATGTCATCCCTGTCGGGGTTAAACAATGAAGTTCTATAAATTGTCAATCTTGTTCAAAATAAACAAGAGGCTATAGTAGATAATATTCTCTTAAAATATGCTAAGAATTTTATTGATAACTCATTCTGATAAATACCCTTTACACTTAAAACTTTACACTTTGCAACACTTTTCAAAAACGATTTCATTTGCTTTTTTACTTTCATTGTCGTTATACGCAACTTCTATAAAAGCCCAGGGTGATCAATCTGCTCAAACCAGCAAGATTGCCGACCTGCTGGCAACGATGCCCGCCCAGACAACGGAGGAGCTTGGTAAAAGTATGGAGCAGATCGCCAGCTTAGGCGGTAACGGATTGGTAGAAATGACCGGTATGTTGTCTGCCCCCGGCAAAGGCGATAACAGCGCTTTGCAATTCGCTATCGGCAGTTACTCCGCTTACGTTACAAAACCCGGAAGAGAACAGCAACGCGCCACTGCCGTACAATCTTATTGCAGTGCTATTGATAAACTGGCTGACAACTGGAACAAGGAATTCATCATCCGGCAGTTGCAGACGACCGGTAAGGATGATGCCGTTCCTTGCCTGCAACGTTTTTTGAAACAGGAATTGCTGTCGGAAGCAGCTGCAAGAGCACTGGCACAAATACATAC
>CAXSIE010000187.1:0-9424 GCA_964237295.1 uncultured Flavihumibacter sp.
AAAGGCCAGCAATTGGAAGACCATTATTTTGGTTCTATCCCTGAAAGAGTATATGCCTTTATGAGGGATTTTGAAAATGAAGGTTATAAGCTGGGTATTCCATTACGTACACGTCATAATGAAGTAGCGCCCGCTCAGTTCGAGTGTGCACCCATTTATGAAGAAGTAAGTGTAGGAGTTGACCATAATACTTTGATGATGGATATTATGGACAGGGTTGCCCGCAGGCATAACCTGCGTGTGCTGTTACATGAAAAACCTTTTGCCGGAATTAACGGTAGCGGTAAACATAACAACTGGAGCATGTCAACGGATACTGGTGTAAACCTGCTGGCTCCCGGCAAGACACCGAAAACCAACCTGATGTTCCTGACGTTCTTTGTAAATACCATCAAGGCAGTGTACGATTACGCCGATCTTTTAAGATCTTCCATAGCTTCTGCCGGAAATGATTTTCGACTTGGCGCTAACGAGGCTCCGCCAGCGATTATTTCTGTTTTCATCGGTCAGTACCTTACAAAAGTATTGGACGATGTACAAGCCAGGGTGGGTGATAAATTTGATGAGCAGGATGAAGCCATTCTTAAATTAGACCTTCACCGGAGCATTCCTGAATTGTTACTGGATAATACCGACCGGAACAGGACCTCTCCGTTTGCGTTCACCGGTAACAAATTCGAGTTCCGTGCAGTAGGATCTACGGCTAATTGTGCCAATCCGATGACAACACTGAATACCATCCTGGCTGAAACATTGAAGAACTTTAAAAAAGATGTAGACGGTTTGATAGAAAAAGGTGATAAAAAGGAAATTGCGATTATTCATGTAATCCGTGAATACATTGTCAGCAGCAAAAAAGTATTGTTTGAAGGTGATGGCTACAGTGAAGAATGGGCCGCTGAAGCTGAAAAACGTGGTTTACCAAATGTAAAAACGACTCCGCTGGCTCTTGATGCAATGCTAACCGACAAGGCAAAAAACCTTTTTGAAACCAACAATGTTTATACCCATTCAGAACTGGAAGCGCGCTATGAAATAGAACTGGAAAAATATATAAAGAAGGTTCAGATTGAAGCAAGAATGATGGGTGAACTTGCCACAAGTAATATTTTGCCCGGAGCTATCAGATACCAGAATACGCTTATAGAGAATATAAGAGGCTTAAAGGAGATAGGAATGCCTGAAACAGCTTACGCCAACCAAAAGCAGATACTTGAAAAGATTTCAGAACATATTGCAGCAGTGAGCGAAGGCGTTGAAAAGATGATTGAAGCAAGAAAAACTGCCAATGTTATTGAAAATAATCGTGACAGGGCCATTGCTTATTGTGATACTGTAAAAGGTCCGTTTTTTGATGATATCCGTTATCATGTTGATAAACTGGAATTATTAGTGGATGACAAAGAATGGACGTTGCCAAAATACAGGGAGATGCTATTTCTGAGATAGAGAATTTTAAATACGTTGGTTCAAGGAAGTAGGCCATGAAGGCAGGAAGAAGTATAAGAAATTTACTTCTTCCTGCCTTCGGTCTTTATGGCCTTCATTAAAGGTAGCAGTGCTTGTATTTTAACGACAGGTCTTTCCAATAAGGGCTTTATTTAATCCGATCTTTTGCCCATTTCAAAGCGGTTTGAAATTGTTGTTCCCTGGTTAGTTTCGTATTATCCAAAACAATAGCGTCATCGGCTTTTTTTAACGGACTGATTTCACGGTTTGAATCCATATAGTCGCGCATGGTAAGGTTATGCTTAACTTCTTCAATGGTTACGTTAGGGTTTTTTTCATAAAGTTCCCTGAATCTTCTTTCCACCCTTACAGCACTATCTGCCGTCATAAAAATTTTCAACTCAGCCTGTGGAAACACTACGGTTCCGATATCTCTTCCATCCATCACAATACCTTTATGCTCATCCATTTTTCTTTGCTGGCCTACCACAAAAGAGCGAACTTCTTTAATCGCTGCAATCTCGCTTACTTTTTCCGCTACTACCATGTCCCGGATTACAAATTCAACATTCTCATCATTGAGATACATTTCACTTAATTGCCTTTTTTCATTAAACCTGAATTCAAGATTAATGCTTAGCAAAGCTTCTTTTACTGATTCAGTGATAGTCCAGTCGATATGGTTGCGAAGAAAATACAAAGTTATTGCTCGGTACATGGCACCACTATCAATATATACATAATTTAAAGTTTTCGCCAGTTCTTTAGCCAAAGTGCTTTTGCCACAACTGCTCCAACCATCGATCGTAATTATTATCGGCTTTTTTTCCATCTTGATAAAGGTACCTGGATGAATTGATATTTTAGTTATCAGCCTTCAGCTATCAGGATGTTTATCACAAATGATCATCTGAAAAATGCGACTGATAAAAAGTGTACCTGCAAGATTACAAACAATATGGAACATCTTTTCTTTCTTACAAAACTGTTTGTAAGATCATGCACATAAAAAAGCCACCTTTTTTGGGTGGCTTTAATAAAATATCTAACCAAAATTATGCTTCAGCAGATTTCTCGGATTTTTTAGGAGAAGATTCCTTAAAACTAAAACGTATTTTTTGAGCTTCTTTATCAAGATCGGCTATTAGAATATCACCATTTTTAATACTCAAACTCAGGATTTCTTCTGCAAGCGGATCTTCCAAATATTTCTGAATAGAACGGTGCAGCGGCCTGGCTCCAAACTGCTGATCATATCCTTTTTCAGCAATAAAGTTTTTTGCTTCATCGGTTAACTCCAGGCTGAATCCTAAAGTTACCAGCCTTTTCATTACACCCTTCATAAGGATGTCGATTATCTGGTAAATATGAGATTGCTCCAGGGAGTTAAAGATAACCACGTCATCTATTCTGTTAAGGAACTCCGGAGAAAAGGTACGTTTTAACGCTTTTTCAATAACAGCCTTTGTATTCTCATCTGAATTCATTGTTCTCGATGCGGTAGCAAAACCAACGCCTTCACCAAAATCTTTCAACTGGCGGGCACCGATATTTGAGGTCATGATGATCAGTGTATTTTTAAAATCAATCTTCCTGCCTAATCCATCGGTTAACTGTCCATCATCCAATACCTGCAGCAATAAGTTGTAAATATCGGGATGTGCTTTTTCTATTTCATCCAAGAGAATTACGGAGTAAGGTTTACGGCGAACTTTTTCAGTAAGCTGACCGCCCTCTTCGTATCCAACATATCCGGGAGGTGCACCAATTAAACGGCTAACGGTAAATTTCTCCATATACTCGCTCATATCAATCCTGATCAGGGAATCTTCCGAGTCGAACATGTACCTGGCCAGGGCTCTGGCCAATTCTGTTTTACCAACACCGGTAGGACCGAGAAAAATAAATGTACCGATGGGTTTCTTAGGGTCTTTCAATCCTACGCGGTTGCGCTGAATAGCTTTAACTACTTTTGAAATCGCGTTGTCCTGTCCTACTACCATTTCCCTCATATCATCGCTCATCTTACGGAGCTTTTCGGTTTCAGCCTGAACCATTCTTTTTACAGGAATGCCTGTCATCATGCTCACCACTTCCGCAATTGCCTCTTCATCAATAGGGTAACGTTTGTGTTTGCTTTCTTCTTCCCAAATATTTTTTGCTTTTTCCAGGTCCTCTGCCAGTCTTTTCTCCGTGTCCCGTAATGAAGCCGCTTCTTCAAATTTTTGGCTTTTTACTACTTTATTCTTTTCGTTCTTGATATCTTCAATCTTTTTTTCAAGATCGAGGATTTCCTGAGGCACATTAATATTCTTCAGGTGAACTCTCGCCCCTACTTCATCTAAAACATCAATTGCTTTATCGGGTAACAAGCGATCGGTCATATACCGGTCGCTCAGTTTAACACAGGCATCAATGGCTTCTACAGAATAAGATACATTATGATAGTCTTCATACTTACTTTGAATATTGGTAAGTATCTGGATGGTTTCTTCTACTGTAGGCGGATCAATCATTACTTTCTGGAAACGACGATCCAGCGCACCATCTTTTTCAATATACATCCTGTATTCATCCAGGGTGGAAGCGCCTATGCACTGCAGTTCACCGCGTGCCAGGGCCGGTTTAAAAATATTGGATGCATCAAGGGAACCGCTTGCGCCGCCTGCTCCAACGATGGTATGAATTTCATCAATGAACAAAATCACATCACGATTTTTTTCCAGCTCGTTCATGATGGCTTTCATTCTTTCCTCGAACTGTCCGCGGTATTTGGTACCAGCTACCAGTGCTGCAAGATCTAAAGAGATCACACGTTTATCAAACAGCACCCTGGAAACCTTGCGCTGCACGATGCGAAGGGCAAGACCTTCAACAATGGCAGTTTTACCAACACCCGGTTCACCGATCAGGATTGGGTTATTTTTTTTCCGGCGCGAAAGGATCTGGGAAACTCTTTCGATTTCCTCTTCCCTTCCAACGATAGGATCCAGTGCTCCCGTTTCAGCAAGGCGGGTAATATCCCTGCCAAAATTATCCAGCACCGGAGTTTTACTCTTTGCATTACCCGCAGTTTTTGCTTTTTGCTGAGAATATTTTTTCTCTTCATCAAAATCATCCTCATTCTCATCAGCGTATTCGCTACGCACATCGTTGCTTTTTACAACGCCTAATTCATTTCTAAAAAGATCGTAATCCACGTCGAATTGATTTAAGATTTGTGTTGCAATATTTTCTTTGTTCTTTAAAATTGAAAGCATCAGATGCTCTGTTTCAACGGTAGGGCTTTTAAGGGCTTTCGCTTCCAGAACAGTAACGCGAATCACTTTTTCTGCCTGTTTAGTCAGGGGCAAGCTGTTGATATTAGCAATGTTTTTACCGGTTTTGTCTTTGATGGCTAATTCTACTTCTTTACGCAATTCGTACAGATCCACGTTAAAGCTTTTAAGAATACGAACGGCAGTATTATCACCCTCTCTAATCAAACCCAGTAACAAATGCTCGGTACCAATGAAATCATTCCCAAGTCGTAAAGCTTCCTCCCTGCTGAACGAAATAATCTCTTTTACCTGGGCTGAAAAATTGTTATCCATTTTATTTGATTGAGTTATACAATAATAACGAATATTTTTGATTAATGTTTAAGGCTGGTTAACCGTTAACCTCCTTATACTCATATACGTGATCAGGGTGTAGAAGTATTTATCAGATGAACGCTTTAGACAGCAATAAATTGTAAGAACTATGCAAGTCAAAATTGATACCAAGGAGAAATACCATGTCATTACCATTCAGGAATCTCAACTTACTGCTAATATGACAGAACAAATAAAGGCTGGTTTGTTAATATATTTAAAAAACCCGACTAAAAATGTAATACTTGATCTTGAAGACATCAATAACATGGACGATGCTGCTGCGGAAACCTTAATTAATATCCAACAATGCTTTTATGAACAAAACGCATCTTTTGTTATATGCCGCCTTCAATCACCTATTCAGGAAATGCTGGATTCAACCGGGCTGCTTGAGATCATGAATGAAGTGCCAACCCAGATGGAAGCAGCAGACATTATTCATATGGAAGAAATAGAAAGAGAATTATTGGAAGGTGACCTGTAATCGTTTATGGCTTACCGTTTAAGCAATTTAATGAATAAAACAATACGACGATTTAATTTTTAAGGATTTCATCTTTACATGGATGATATTAAGTGAAATACATTAAAGCCGTTAATTAAGTAACCATGCAATTTTTAACTTTAAAGGTGCTATTGCTACATGGATAAGCATGCAATAATTGTTGCCGGAGGTTCAGGCAGCAGGATGGGCACCGATGTACCTAAGCAATTTTTATTATTACTGAACAAGCCTGTTCTGTGGTACTCTATTAACGCATTTCTTACTGCTTTTAAAGATATCAGGATAACCCTTGTGTTGCCTGAGCCTTATCTGAAACATGGCGAAGATCTTAAGCAATCAACTTCCTCTCCGGATAGTATTGAAATTGTTGTGGGCGGTAGCTCCCGTTTTCAATCTGTGCAGAACGGTTTGGCCAGGGTTCCCATGAATAACATTGTGTTTGTGCATGATGGGGTACGGTGTATGCTAACACCTGATTTAATTCAGCGGTGCTATGAAACAACCCTTACAAAAGGAAATGCCATACCTGCAATTCCTGCTGTTGATACCATTCGCATTGAAACGGTAAATGGAAGTGAACTGCTTGACAGAACAAAAGTGAAGATCATTCAAACGCCACAAACTTTTATAAGCGACACCTTAATAAGGGCATACCGCCAGGATTATCTTGATTCGTTTACGGATGATGCCAGCGTGGTAGAGCGCCTGGGTGAAAAAATCTACCTGGTAGACGGCGACATCACAAACATTAAAATAACGCATAAAACAGATCTGCTGATTGCGGAACAGCTATTTATAAATCGAAACGATATCTAATTGTAATGTATCATGATGTTACGTTTAAGACAGGCTGTTAATAAAATCAGGTTTTGCACCAATATATCAGGAGATAGCGTCACATTCCTGAAGCTGTTAATGAATACCAAAAGATTTAAATGGCGTCAAAAATCTGTTGCTGCAAAAAGATTTTATAATGATCCTGAAGAAACGTATCATTTTCAGCTTGAACAAAAAACGCTTACTATTTTCCTGCGCACTTTTTCAGGGGACATCGCGATATTTTATGAAATCTTTTGGAACAAGGTGTATCAACTTCCCGAAGATTGGTACAAAAATGCACAAACAATAGTTGACCTTGGAGCAAATATAGGCTTGGCAACCCACTACTTCCGTCATCACTGTCCTGACGCCGTCATCTATTCAGTGGAACCTGAACAAAGCAATTATAAACTGCTGTTAAAAAATTTGCATACCGGAATACTACAGCAAAACATCATTCCATTGAATGCCGCTATAGATGCTGAAGATGGAGAAGCTTCGATACAGGTTAACGGCTTCCTGTATAATTCAAGCATTACGGTTGCCAGTCAAAATAGTCCTATGGTAAAAACCATATCCATGAAAACACTTTTAAATAGATTTAACATGGAGCGAATCGATATTTTGAAAATAGATATCGAAGGAACCGAGAAAAGATTGTTTGATGGGGAAATTGACTGGCTTGATAAAGTGAAGTATCTTTTGATAGAATTTCATTCAGCAATCATTAAATCGTTTTGCATAGAAACCCTTGTTTCAAAAGGTTTTTTAATACATCCGGTGAAACCCGGGAATGGGAACTGCTATTTGTTTAGGGCGGTTAATAATAATATCAAAAACTAGAATTTACTTGCCAGGATTTTTAAGATGTTTACAGGGAAAGGCAGTTTATTATTAATCAAGTGAAGATAATTGACCAACCCGGCACCGAACTGCGCATTAAAGAAATACCCGTTTGGTATCTGCATGGTCTTTAATGGCTGCATCTGTAAGTAAATAAAATGAACCGGTTTGTTTTCCTCTCTCAGAACTGCCGCCTATTAAAGAATACACAAACTTTTTATCAACCAATACAAGATAGGCGGCGACCACCTCTCCATCCGGCAATTTCGCCAGGTAGGTTTTAGCCATGTTCCTTTCAAAACACACGGTTGTACAGGCAATGAGCTTATCGTATACTTCCACAGAAATATCTTCATGTTTATGTTCATAGTGTCTACGGTAAAACGAGATTACCTCTGCAGGTTTTACCTGCTTCACTATTTCAATAAGGCTATCATTTGCCCTCTTTATCATTCGCCGGGATAATCTTTTATAACCAGCGTTAATAATCTCGTAAGATCTATCAAGGTTCAGCAAATAATTAGTACCGGTTGTAGCAGTTACTTTGCGGTTGCCTTCACCTTCTGTGAGAAGATTTGATTCATTCAGTTTGATATCCCAGTAACTGAATTTTTTTGATAGTACCATTAAAAAATCAAGTACCGTTACACCCTGGTTCTTTAATCCAAATATTCCCAGGGAGGGAATAAAGTAGGGTTGATACAGGTAGTTAAAACTGTATTTACGGTTCCAGGGTAATGGCATGACGGCTTCATAATCATTTAATACCAACGCATCCCATTTGCCAGCCATCAGATCCAGGTAAAAAGACCGTGCATATATAAGCCCATTTTTTGATTTCTCTATACACCTATCCCACTTTATAGTATCAATATCGCAGCGCCGGCAGTACCATATTTTTTTTTCGATTATTGCTATCACGGAATGTTTATAAAGGGATATAGCGATTGATCTTTCTTAAATTGAAATGCCGGATATCGATGCTGAAGGAGATGGTTTTCCAAAATTTTTTATCTCCTAATGTAGTGTTGAAATAATTTTTAAACACTTTACTGTACACTACGGGTATATAAATGTTGACGGTTTCTTTGAACAAAGAAAGCTGGAAGCCGGCATCAAAAAGAAATTTATTTGCTTCAGCATCTTTCTTCCAGGCATCAGCATAAGTACCTATATCGGCAAATATCTTTATCGGAAGATTGAAAGGCAGGACTTGCAATGGATTGATCTTTTTAGGAATATCCGTTACAAAATTCCCTGCGATAAGCCAGTCATCGGTTTTACCGATCTTATTGTTTAACAGATCCGTTCTTACTTTAAATCCGCCGTCCCGGATCATTACCTGCTGGCTGCTCCAGTTATCGAATTTATTTCGTCCAAAGAAATAATCCCTGTAAGTATAATCTTCGTTACCATTCGGTGCTGTAAGATTTAATGAAAACGGTCGGTTTCAAACTGCTTGGTACTGGTTTGAGCACCGTTATAAAAAAACTTTCCCGCAAAAATTCGGGCAGCTAATCCCCCCTGCCTGTTGGCATAATTAAAATAGTAATTGCCGGTAAAAGAAGCCCGGTAAAAATTTTTGTTCTGCTCCAGTATCAATTCTCCGGAATACGGATACAATACCCGCGGGTTTTGAATTTCGACTTTTAACTGGTTAATATTTTGAAGCTTTGATTTCAGGTTAACCTGGTTGCCGGTATCATTTCCGTTGATGATTTGTTTGAACTCAAGCTGATCTTCCATAATAAAAAACGACTTGAACTGAATATAGCGCACCTTTTTTTTCAATGCATCAGGCTCCTGGAATGTAAGCCTGATGAATGGAGCAAGTTTTGTGAATCCCAGGAATAATTTTTCTTTACTCTCCGGTTGAAATTCGTTCATGGAAAACTTAGATGCGCTTGCACCGGCATCTATTTTATAAACGGAACCATCGGGATACCATGTGTAAGAAACCCTTGCCATTCCCTGTATCTTTTTGCTGTTGGTAGCATACATGGGCAGCACGAAAAATGAAAACGGATGCAGTGGCAACTGGTAGTTATGGATTATAGCACCAATCAAAAAACCATCATAGAGATTAAACCCGGGCACCGGTGCTATGGAGATATAATTTTTAAAATGGGGTTCTTTCAGATTAAAAAAAGCTGTTAGCTGAAGCTTTTTT
>CAXSIE010000188.1:0-1838 GCA_964237295.1 uncultured Flavihumibacter sp.
AAAAATCGGGTGATTGGAATAATATTCCGATCCCCATAATCCTTTTTCTTCTCCTGAAACAGTCATAAACACTATGGTTCTGCGGGGGCCATTACCATCAGCTTTTGCCTTTACAAAAGCCGCAGCCATTTCCATAACTGAAACCGTTCCACTGCCATCATCATCTGCACCATAATAGATAACACCATTTTTCCGGATGCCCAGATGATCGTAATGGGCCGTAAGAAAAACATATTCGTCTTTTTTATCAGATCCTTCGATAACAGCTATAACGTTGCTGCTGGTGCTTTTTTCACTGCTGACAGAGGTATAATCGAATGCGGTGTTTATCTTAACGGAGATATGATCCTGTACAGAAAAAGTGTTTGAGCTATCCAGTTTTTGAAGTAAGCTTTTCGCTTTGTCCGGCTTGAATATCTTTTCAAATAAATCATGGGAGATAAAAGCATAATTAGTAATGCCTTCCTCGTTTTGACGTGGCAGATAAGGGGCTGTTACACGCTGGCTTTTAGCAGCATTTGAATCAATGTTTACCATTGCCTTTGATATTACAAAAACACCTTCCGCACCTTTATTATAGGCTTCCTGTACCTTACGTGTTAATGTCCACGAGGATAATGAAGAACTGCTGTTGGTATTTTGAAAATTTTTTTGAGAGGGAAAGTCGGCAGCCAGTACCACGATAGCACCCTTAACGTTCAGCTGATCATAGTCGTTGTACATCGAATCGCTGATACCATAACCACCAAAAATTATTGACTTAGATTTTATCTGCCGGGTTTTGTTAGCCCTGGCGCTCATTATAAAGTCTTTACCAAATGTATAATCCTGTTTGCCGATCTCAATAGTGGCGGATAGCATACTATCCTGCATAAGAGAATAATTTTGTTGGTAAGAAACGCCATTGCCAGGTAATAAATCCAACGACTTAAAATAGGTTTCTATATATGCTGCTGCCTTTTTCTGACCTGCAGTGGCGGTTTCCCTTCCTTCCATTTCAGGACCGGCTATAATACTCAGGTGTTTTTTAAGATCCGATGCGGTTATAATTGCCGCATACTTTTCAGGATTGGTTTGAGCAGTTACGCAGGTACTGATTACAATCAGCCATAAAGCAGCTACAGATTTTATCATTATATTGTTTTAATTTAAGAGACGAACCATTGTTTTAACTCCATTCTTTTTCTTCTTCTTTCTTAAGATCTTTCACTACCCTGGCGGATATCCAGATACTTATTTCATACAGCAATAATAAAGGAATGGTAACGATCATCTGACTTACAACATCGGGAGGAGTAATAACGGCTGCAATAACCAGGATAATTACAAATGCATATTTACGGTTAGAGCGGAGAAATAATGGCGTTAGCAATCCAACTTTAGAAAAGAAAAAAACAACCAATGGAAGTTGAAAAACAACGCCGGAACCCAGCACCAATGATACGATATTATCAATATAATCACTCACTGTAAAATTATTCTTGATCAGTGGATCAAGTGTGTAGGAAGCAAAGAAATTTACAGTATACGGAGCGATAAGATAGTAACCAAAACTTATTCCCAGGAAGAATAACACAGAAACCCAAAATATAACTCCCCTGGTTTTTTGTTGCTCTTTATCAGTAAGGGCGGGTTTTGTAAAACGCCAGAATTCCCAGAACACATAAGGAAAAACCAATATAAAGCCTCCAACCATTGCAATGGTAAAACTCATCATGAACTGGCTGCTCATTTCCGTACTTTGAAGATTAAGATTTACTTCATCAAGGCACATGGCTTTACCCAAACCTACTGCATGACTGATTTTACATAATAAACGGTAAGTTATGAAATCCTTA
>CAXSIE010000188.1:1848-9353 GCA_964237295.1 uncultured Flavihumibacter sp.
AGAAAAAATCTATTTTCACGAATACAAAAATCCCACCTATCAGGAGGGCGATAACGGAACGCATAATATGCCAGCGCAATTCCTCCAGGTGATCAATAAACGACATTTCAGCCTTTTCCGGGGAATTCTTAAAGAATTTTGTAAGTGACATTTTATTAGTTAAGCGGCAAAAATATTATTTATTGTGAATGATGAGCCTGTAATTTACGTGTTATAGCGCTATAACGATTTGTTAATCTGAAAACGGTCTAAGTTAATAGCACAAACCCCCTATAGTTGGTTAATATATAACTTGTAGAACGGACTGGTAGTTTGCCGGGGTTTGATAAAGGAAAGTCAACTATTTAAGAATCTTCATTCTTACCATTTCTATTCTTGTGTCGCTTACACTCATTATATCGAATTCATAGTCGCCAATAATAATACGTTCTTTTATTTTTGGAATGGTTTCGTGTTTGTGAATGATGAAACCTGATAAGGTTTCTGATTCCGTAGACGGTAAGTCCAATTCATATTTTTCATTCAAATAATCCAATTCCAGGCGGCCTGAAAAAATATATTCTTCATCGGATAATTTTTTTTCTTCAAAGTCTTCAGTATCGTATTCATCTTTTATTTCACCGAATATTTCTTCCAGCAGGTCTTCCATGGTTACGATGCCTGCGGTTCCGCCAAATTCATCCACTACCCAGGCAATGCTTTTTCTCTCCTTGGAAAACTTTGAGATCAGTCCCGTAGCGCTCATGCTTTCAGGAACAGCAGGAATTGGTAATAGCATGGACTGTACATTAGACGGGTGTTTAAAAAGGTCCAGCTGGTGGATATAACCTAAGATATGATCAATGTTGCCTTCATAAACCAGCAACTTACTTAATTGGGTATCGATGAATTTTCGGTGTACTGCTTCCATGTTAACGGAAATATCTATTCCTACTATCTCTTTGCGCGGCACCAGGCACTTACGGATTTTTACATTGGTAAGTGACAATGCATTTTCAAACAGCTCGGTGTTCAGGTCCTGATTGTCTGGATGCTGTTCGCGGTTCTGCTGAAAAAAATGTTCCAGGTCTGCTCTTGAAAATGCATCTTTCTTTTGATCTACACGTACATTAAAAAGATATTTAAGAATTCCTTCTGCTACATAAACAAAAGCTCCGGCAACCGGATTGAAAATTTTATAAAAGAAGTTAGTAATGGATGATATGATCCCGTTTAAAATCAGTTCGCTCTTTGCCCTCCAGATCGCCTTGGGAAGAAATTCTCCGAACAGTAAGATGATAAAAGTTGATGTAAGGGTTTCGAAGAGAAGCCTGATAAAATCAACGTACGGATCTGGGATTTTTTGCCTGGTTCTAAGCCATTCCCATATGGGTTGCAGCATTTCACCTACCAGTAAGCCATAAATAACCAGAAAAATATGAAACCCGATCAGGGTAGCTCCTATAAATTTGGAAGGTTCGTCCAGGAAATTAGACAGCAGAATGCCACTGCGGCGGCCTTGTTTCTTTTTTAGTTCAACGGTAAGTTTGTTAACGCTGATAAACGCAATTTGAATACCAACGAAAAAACCAACTAATAAAATAGATAAAACGATATAGCCTATAGTGTTCCAGTTGATCATAGCAATACGAATGTAATTAAAAAAACATAAAAGAAATATATTTCAAAAGGCTGGTTAACAAGATTTCTTTTCTTTATTGCGTATTGAATATTACAGGTTCAGACGATATGAAATTCAACTCGAAGTCAGCTCTGTAAAAATTGTTCAACCGCTTTACCGGCTTCCTTACAGGCATGTTCCAGGTCATTATTCACAATCGTTTTATGAAAATGATGTTTAAAAGATATTTCATAAGCGGCTTTATTAACTCTCGCATGGAGTGTTTCGACGCTTTCTGTTCCACGGCTTTTGAGTCGGCGTTTTAATTCATCTACCGAAGGCGGTTCGATAAACATGGAAAAGGAGTTTCCCAGGTATTGTTGCTGAACATGAATAGCGCCTTTAACATCAATGTCAAGAATAGGTATCTGTGCGTTTTGCCAGATACGGTTGAATTCACTTTTCAAAGTGCCATAATATTTTCCTTCGTACACCATTTCCCATTCAACGAATTCGTTGTCTTTTATTTTTTTATTAAATTCTTCAATGGGCATAAAATAATAATCCACACCGTTTTTTTCATTATCCCTTGGAAGGCGGGTAGCCGCTGAAACAGAAAATGCCAGTTGAGGATATTTTTGAAGGAGGAATCTGGTTATAGAAGTTTTTCCTGCGCCGGACGGTGCAGTAATTATGATAATCTTATTGGTAGAATGTACCGTCATCGGGTGTTTGAATAGTTTGCAAAGAAAAGAAAAAAGGTAGGCGGTATGTATGGTTCATACTTAAATTCTCATAATGCTGGCACCCAGATTCCTCAGCCTCTCATCAATATACTGGTAACCACGGTCAATTTGTTCGATGTTTTGAATAATACTTTTACCTGATGCATGTAACGCTGCAATTAAAAGGGCAACACCCGCCCGGATGTCGGGGCTGCTCATTGTTATTCCGCGCAGGTGCTGCTCACGGCCAAGACCAATTACAGCGGCGCGGTGAGGATCGCATAAAATAATTTGTGCACCCATGTCAATGAGCTTATCAACAAAGAATAACCTGCTTTCAAACATCTTTTGATGTACCAATACGCTGCCTCTTGCTTGTGTGGCAACAACAAGAATAATACTCAGCAGGTCAGGCGTAAAACCAGGCCATGGATGATCATAGATCGTCAGCACGGATCCATCCATAAAGGTTTGGATCTCGTAAACATCCTGTTCCGGAATATGAATATCGTCGCCGCTGAACTCCATTTGAATACCCAGCTGCTTAAACTTTTCGGGAATCACACCAAGATGTTCCAGGCCGGCGTTCTTTATGGTGATATTACTTTGGGTCATAGCCGCAAGTCCGATAAAGGAACCTACTTCAATCATGTCTGGCAACATGGAATGGCTGGTTCCACCTAAATAATCTCCGCCTTCAATTACAAGCAGGTTGCTGCTTACTCCGCTGATCCGGGCGCCCATGCGGATCAGCATTTTGCATAGTTGCTGTATATAGGGTTCGCAGGCAGCGTTATAAATAGTAGTAGTGCCTTCGGCCATTACAGCAGCCATCAGAATGTTTGCGGTGCCTGTAACAGAGGGCTCATCAAGCACCATAAAAGCGCCCTTTAATTTTGATGTGGTCAGATGAAAAAAACCATCCCCTGAGTTATAGTCAAAATCCACTCCCAGTTTTTCAAAGCCCTTTATATGTGTATCAAGATTCCTTCGTCCGATTTTATCACCGCCAGGTTTTGGAATGAATGCTTTTTTAAATCTTGCCAACAGTGGCCCCGCTAACATTACTGATCCTCTTAAACGGCCGCTTTTCTTTTTATAAGCTTCGCTATGCAAATAGTCGATATTTACATTGTCGGCCTTAAAAATACAGGTGTCACGTTTTGGACGTTCCACCGTAACATTCATCTCTTCCAGCAATTCTATTAAAAGATTTACATCCAGTATATCTGGTATGTTAGTGATGGTCATCTTTTCAGGGGTTAATAATACAGCACTTATAATTTGAAGTGCTTCATTTTTTGCGCCCTGTGGAACAATTTCACCCTGTAGTTTTTTGCCCCCTGAAACTTCAAAGCATTGAGCCATATACTGCTGACTTTATATTTAGGAATATAAAAAGTAAACCCCGGCCAACATTACGTAACCAGGGTCATTAAGCTTTAATGATAATGATTAATTGTTAATTTTTAACTGAAAGTTTCCTTTGTTTGGAAGAATTATTACACCAACCACTATCCGAAAATCATTAATTAACAATTAATCACTAAAAGCGTTTTTTGAATTTATTATTGCCGTTGTTGTTATTATTGCGGTTAAGGCCGCCACCGTTTCGGTTGTCGCGGACATCACGATTATCGCGGCCATCGCGACTGTCATTGCTTCTGTTACTGCGAGGTTGAAATTTTTGATTGCGCTTATTGCGATAATCGCCATAGCTGCCCCTGTTATCCCTGTCCCTGTTTTCATTCGGGCGGTAACTTTTAACATAGGGCGTATTGGTAAATTCAAGCTGACCTTCCGTTAAAATAGATAATTCACTTTGAATGGCATCATCATGAACGGTTTCTTTATGCCAGTTGTTATAGGCAAGCTTCATATAATAGGCAACAGCATTTGCAAAGCCGTTTCTTTTCTCCGGATTATCCTCTTTCAGCGCTTTGTTAATAATCAATTCAAGGTTTTTACCCAGGTGCGAAAACCTGGGATATCTTTTTGGATACTTTAGCTGCATAGGCCCGGCCTTTAAAGTTTCCCTGGTAGGAATGGGGTAAGGTGAATCTATGGTCAGCTTAAAATCAGATATCAGGAACAGGTGATCCCATAATTTATGCCTGAAGTCTTCAACATTTTTCAGGTGGGGATTCAAAAAGCCCATCAATTCAATCACAGCATAGGCGTTTTTTTGACGTTTTTCTTCGTCCTCGATTGTCATAAGGTATTCGATCATCTTTTGAATATGGCGGCCATATTCTTTCATCATAAGATGATTTCTCGTGGTATTATATTCCATCAACACAATAATTATAAGTATTTATAAGATCAAAAGTAATAAAGTCTTAACCAAATAAAGAAAAAAGGACATAAATAAGCATTTTTACTTACCGTTGCAGGCGTTGGTAAACTGGCAGCAAATAATCTTTATCCTCCAATATGCGAATAATATTCGATATCTATAACACACCCGAAGAAGATTTGTCTGTATCCGGTATTTTTTTAACAGATCTTATTATAAAAATGGCCCAAAGTCACAGCCATCACTCGTTTATTTGTCTGGCTCATAAATATTTTCCCAGGACCGGCACCTTACCGGACAATGTTTCCGTTCATCATTCAAACAACATTTTTTCAAAATGGATGGGAAAAAAGTTTTGGTATAAATATGTTTTGGCTAAGGAACTAAGCAGCTTAAAAGCAGACCTGTATGTAACGGCCGACAATCTGTTTTTTAATGGCGCAGGCATTCCTGTTTTCTTCTTTTTAATTCATGGAACGGAAATATTGCAGGATAAAGTTCCTGGTAAAAAAAATATATCAGGTACAAAAATGCTGGTTAATGCCATGCGGAATGCTGACACGATCCTGACATTTTCTGATAACGACAGGCAGTTGGTTCTAATGCAATCACCGGAACAGGAAACTAAAGTAACATTACTGCTGCCACAACCGGTTGAAATTCCTCTATTAAAATGGACTGAAAAGGAAATGGTTAAAATTGACTTTGCGGGAGGTGCAGAGTACTTTGTTTTTGCCGGTGACCTGCACGAACGGCATGATTTAATAGGATTGTTAAAAGCTTTTTCTTCATTTAAGAAGTGGCAACAGTCGAACATGCGATTGGTGATAGCAGGTAATAAAACTGACTGGACACAAGAATTCACGAAGCAGTTGTCATCATTCAAATACAGGAACGAAGTGAACTTAATAGTCAATCCATCAAATGAAACGCTTCAAAAAATAATATCAGGTGCGTATGCTTTTGTTTACCCGGCGGCATATGATAATTTCCCGTTTACCATTTTGCAGGCAATGCAAGCCGGAGTTCCGGTAATCAGTTCGCCTTTACAGGTTTGTAAAGAATGGTGCGGAGACAGTATAATATATCCGGAATCAAATGACAGTTCGGGATTTGCTAAAAGCATGCAATTGATCTATAAAGACGAGCGATTACGGTCGGATTTTATTGATGCTGCAAAAAAACATCTTTCTGCCAGGGAAAAAAATAACATGGTAGCAACCTGCCTGAATTTTTTCGGGCAATCCATTGCAAAATAAATCATAGTAACTTCGTTTCAACTTATAATTATGCAACAATCAACAATAACTATAGATGTGACGCTGGATGAGGATAAAGTTCCTGTTCAGATCAATTGGAAAGCGAGCGACAGTACCGCTGACATGGCTCAAAAAGCAAAAGCCATGATGCTGGCTTTCTGGGATAGCGCTGATAAATCCGCACTGCGTATAGATCTCTGGACCAGTGATATGATGGTAGATGAAATGGGAGATTTTTTTTACCAGACTTTTATGACGATGGCGGATACCTACAACCGCGCTACCCGGCATAATGAACTGGTAGATGAAATGAAACAATTTGCAAAAAATTTTTATACAAAGTTCAGGGAACAGCAACTGAAACAAAGCAAGGCTTGAGGCTTGAGGTATGAGGTATGGCTCTTTACAAATTACTAAGTTTGATTTTTTTCCCTCATACCCCATACCTTGAATGTTAACATTTTTAATCAAATACATCTATGGCTTTAGAACAAACTATCAATGCAGAAATTAAAACAGCCATGCTTGCCAAAGACGAAAAAACGCTTAGGTCTGCACGTGCCATCAAAGCAGCTATCATTAATGCAAAAACCGCCGAAGGTGCAGGTGGTGAACTGAAAGAAGCCGATGAAGTAAAATTATTGCAGAAACTGGTAAAACAACGTAAAGATGCGTTAAGCATTTATCAGCAGCAAAATCGTGCAGACCTCGCTAAAATTGAACAGGATGAAATTGAAGTGATTGAGCGATTTTTACCGAAGCAGCTTGGTCCGGAAGAATTAAAACAACACCTTTCAAAAATTATTGAAGAAGTGGGAGCAAAATCACCGGCAGACCTGGGAAAAGTGATGGGAGCCGCAAGCAAGCAACTCACCGGCCTTGCAGACGGTAAAGCCATCAGTGCCGCTGTGAAAGAGCTGTTAGCGGGATAATGGAGCATATTCAATAATTAAAAAATTCTGTGATTGATTATAGATATCCTGTTTGCAATAATTATAATAACAGCCTTGGTAAAAGGTTACAGCAAGGGATTTATTGTGGCCGTATTTTCTGTAATTGGTTTAATGGTAGGTTTAGCTGCTGCTATTAAATTATCGGCTGTTGTGGCGACACACCTGAAAGATTCTGTTAATCTTTCACTTAAATGGCTGCCGGTTGTTTCTTTTATAGTTGTTTTTTTAGCAGCGATCTTATTAGTACGTTTCGGTGCTGCGGCTCTTCAAAAAGCAGTAGAGCTGGTAATGTTAGGTTGGCTGAACAGGTTGGCAGGTATAGTACTTTATTCATTGCTCTATATAATAATATTTAGTGTTGTTTTATTTTACCTTGAAAAAGTACACTTCATTACACAGGAGTCAATAAGTAATTCTTATACCTACCATTTTATTCAGCCCTGGGGCCCAAGAGCTATTGAAAGCCTTGGAATAGTGCTGCCTTTTTTTAAGAATATGTTTCATGAACTGAAAACTTTTTTCGAGGCTGTTGCTGCTAAAGAAAAGTAATATGGGCCTTATTAGGATATTGTAAACAGGCTTTGAAATCTTGAACAATTTCTGTTTATTATTTAAACGACCGGCTTAAATGAACCTTAAGACTAAATGTTCATTTTAAATGTTATTGATTAA
>CAXSIE010000189.1:0-9302 GCA_964237295.1 uncultured Flavihumibacter sp.
GTCTTTATACAACGTTATGTTGAAATAAGAAACGGATCCATCTACCAGAAAAATAAATTGCAGCGTATCAGTAAGAAGATCCTGGAACTATCTTACCTGGAAGAACAGCAGCCCTGGAATGTAACCATGTTAGGAACAGGTTCTATCCTGAATTTATATTTAAAACCCAAAAAAAGCAGCCAGGTAAATGTTTTGATAGGATTTTTGCCTACTAATGATCAAACTTTAACTACAAGCAAATTATTAGTAACAGGGGAAGCAAATATTAACCTGATAAATGCATTAGGTAACGGAGAACTGATCGGTATAAACTGGCAGCAAATCCAGGTAAGGTCTCCCAGGTTAAACCTGGCTTTCCGGCAGCCTTATTTATTTGGTTCTCCGTTCGGGATCAGCACATCGTTTGATCTTTTAAAAAAAGATTCTTCTTACCTGAATCTTAATTTTCAATTGGGGATGCAATACACGCTTACAGGTGAACAGACAGGCAGGATATTTATTCAGAATTTAAAAAGTAACCTTTTAAATATTGATACGGTTCTACTGAAATCAAGCAAAAAACTTCCCACTGAAGTTGACGTAAGTTCTATAAACCTGGGAATAGATTATGAAATAAATAAAACTGATTACCGCTTGAATCCAAGAAAGGGGTCTGAATTGCAGGCTACCGTATCTGCCGGCACGCGTAATGTTCATAAAAATAATGTAATAGTAAAATTGTATGATCCGGCTTTTTCCTATGCTTCTCTATATGATACCATTCAACAGAAAAGTTATCAATTTCGTTTAAAGATCACCGGCGCCCACTATTTTCAAACAGGCAGACAAGCCACCTTGAAAACTTCTTTAAATCTCGGCTTGTTTCAAAGCCCTTCGGTATTCCGGAATGAATTGTTCCAGATAGGAGGATACAAGCTTCTCAGAGGCTTTGATGAAGAAAGCATTTATGCTTCTCAATTCGCTGTCGGAACCCTTGAATACCGGTATCTTATCGGACTCAATTCATATCTATTTACTTTTATAGATGCTGGCCTGGTTTCAAATAAAAGCGTTAAAACCGCAGCAGGTAATAATTATATAGGTGCAGGGCTGGGACTAGCTTTTCAAACAAAAGCCGGCATTTTTAATATCTCCTATGCTGCCGGCAAAAGAGATGATGCCAGATTAGACCTGCGCCAATCTAAAATTCACCTGGGTTATATTAATTTCTTTTAGCGCATAGGTTAGCAGTGTTTTTAACAGCCGATAGGGAAAGTAAAACTTTTCTATATTTTTGTACCCGTAACTTCATTTAGTGAAATATTTTTTTCCTCTTTTAATTATTTATGGATTTTTAAGTAACTGCTGCCAGGCTCAGGCGGAAATTGATAGTGTTTCCATTAAAAAGGATTCGATTTTCAAACCAAGGATTTTAAGCAGGGCCGATTCCCTAAAAAAAAGGAAGACTGACAGCATTGCTTTAAGAGTAGCTGTAATGACAAAAAAACTGAATGAGTCAGCTAAATTAGTAAGCATAGATGAAAAGATCAATGCTGTATTGCGGAATAATGCTTACTTAAATTTTTTTAGAAAACCCCGGTACGAAATAAATATTAAACGTAATAATACCGGTAAGGATGGATTGTTTTACCTGTTGACGGCCGTTGTTTTTTATTTTGCGATGGTACGTTTGCTTTTTAGTAAGTACATGAATAATTTGTTTGCTGTTTTTTTCCGGGTTTCATTAAAGCAAAAACAAATCAGGGAGCAGCTAATCCAGAGCCCGCTGCCTGCGTTATTGTTAAATATTTTTTTTATTATCACAGGAGGAATTTATATCACCTTTCTTTTACAGTATTATAATTTTCACCGCACAGATAATTTTTGGTACCTCATTTTAAACAGTACTATTGCCCTGGGTTTGGTTTACCTGGTTAAATACATTACTTTAAAGCTGACAGGATGGATTTTTAATATTGCAGAAGCAACTGATACTTATGCATTTGTAGTTTTTTTAGTAAACAAGCTTCTTGGTATTTTATTAATTCCATTCCTGATTTTAATGGCGTTTTCAGCAGAATTATTAATTTCCGTGCTGGTTACTTTATCGTTTACGGTTGTGGCAATATTTTTTGCCTACCGTTATATAATCTCTTATGCACCAGTGAGGAAAGAAATAAAAGTAAGCCAATTTCACTTTTTATTATATCTTTGCGCATTCGAAATAATACCGCTGTTATTGATTTACAAGGTGTTATTGACATTTTTGGAAAAAAGTTCTTAGCTTTGTCTAACGATAGCCTTTAACACATGCTAAAAAACGGGTTAAATACAGCTGCAACTGTTAAAACTGTAAAGAAGATTCTAATTACCCAGTCCAAACCGGATACTCAGAAGTCTCCCTATTTTGAGTTGGCTAAGCGATATGATGTTGAATTAGAATTTTGTCCCTTTATTCGTCTCGAAGGCATCCCCGCCAAAGATTTCCGCAAACAAAAAGTTGATCTTAATCATTATTCGGCTATAGTTTTTACAAGCCGTAATGCAATTGATCATTTTTTCCGCACCTGCGATGAACTCAAAGTCAATGTTTCTCAGGATACCAAATACTTTTGCATGACCGAAGCAGTAGCTTTATACCTCCAGAAGTTTATTCTTTACCGGAAAAGAAAGGTATTCTACGGAGCTGATGGAACCAATAAAAGTATGTTTGATGTGATCAATAAACATAAGGAAAATGAAAGGTTTCTTTATCCTTGTTCAGAAAATCAACAGGATAATGAAATTATCAACTGGCTAAAGTTAAATAATTGTGAGTTTACTACACCTTTTATGTATCGTACTATCAGCAATGATGTAAAAGAAGTACTAAATCAAACCGCTTACGATGTTATTTGCTTTTTTACCCCAAGCGGGGTTCGGAGTTTGCTTGATAATTGTCCGGCATTTGAACAAAACGGTACTAAAATAGGCGCATTTGGAAGCAATACTTCAAAAGCTATTGAAGAAGCCGGACTTACTCTCGACATAAAAGCACCCCTGCCAAAAGCTCCGTCCATGGCGGCCGCATTAGAAATGTACCTTTCCACGGTAAATAATGCCGTTATAAAATAATCTTATAAGGTTTATTACATATAGATCAGTTCGGTGGTCTGGTATTTTATATCTTCAATTTAAGCGCTCACTTTTAATTTATAAAAACTCTATAATTAAACTTTAGATTAAAATTCCATCTTACAATTATAATCGTGATAGATTCCTTAACAATCGCAATATGGCTTAGAACTTGATTATTGATTTAATTAGGTTATGAAACAGTTGCAAAAATGTTAAAACCTGTTTTGAAAACAACAGTTTTATCTTTTTATTCGTTTATTATATAAGGTTCTTTATTAATGTGATGGATCATTTTTTATAAAGAAAATGTATTAATGCTGAGTTATTCACGTGAAATTCTTAAGCAAATATTGCATACCTTCATACCAAACAAAATAGTACGGGTTTTCGTATATATAAATAAAAATTTCCCTTATTTGAAAGGGAATATTGCATTTATGACCTGTTATTATATTTATGTAAAAAATATGCTTTCCTGGTTTCCATATAAAGGTTTATACATTAAAGTTCCTTTTAAGAAATTATGATAATTTTCATGACAGATTTGCAATATTTTTTTAATATGCCCGTTAACAAATATTGAGTTTCTGCCAAATGCATAACATAAAAAATAAACTTTCGATGACGATGTTGATCAAATATTTTTTTTGTCCCTTACTTTCTAATATTATGAAAATTAAATCTCTGTCTGTTGTGGTGGCTGTTGCCTGTTTATTCATTATGGCAAGTTGCGGTAAGCTTGGCAAACCTTCCGGTGGAGCAATCAATGACGGTCAGCTTCACGGTGTGGCTTTAAGTAAAAGATATGTGATGCCTAAACCTCCAGGAATGGTATATGTTCCACCAGGAACATTTCATATGGGTCCAAGTGATGAAGATGTTAACTATGCATATACTGCACGGAACAAACAGGTTTCCATAGCTGGTTTCTGGATGGATGCTACCGAAATTACCAATTCTGAATACCGTCAGTTCGTTTATTGGGTTCGTGATTCCATTGCTGCTAAATTAATGGGCTTTGTTAAGAATGTTGATGGAATTGACTATGTTGATTGGAAAAAAGCAAGCACCATAAAATGGGGAGATAAAGCTACGGTTGAAAAAATTGACCAACTGATATTTTCCCCGGAGAACAGGATATTTGGAAAAAAAGAAATAGATGTTTCCAAATTGATGTATCATTCTGAAATCTTTCTCACCAAAGAAGCTTCTAAAAGGGAAAATGCAGGTAAGCCCCGTTCACAATTTATTGTAAGAAGCGATCCGCGTATTTATCCGGATACTTTATGCTGGATCAGGGATTTCTCCTACTCTTATAACGAGCCACAAACTAAAAGATATTTTTCGCATCCTGCGTTTAACAACTATCCTGTTGTCGGGGTAAATTGGAAACAAGCCACTGCATTTTGTGAGTGGAGAACTCATTATCTTAATTCCTTTCTTGAATCAAAAAAGAGGGCTACAGAATCCGATTTCAGGTTGCCAACTGAAGCTGAATGGGAATATGCAGCTCGCGGCGGCAGGTCGCAATCAATGTTTCCATGGGGTAATTATTATTTGAGAAACAAGAAAGGCTGTCTTCTGGCTAATTTCAAACCAGGGCGTGGTAACTATCCTGAAGATGGTGGTTTTTACACCGTTCGTGCAGATGCGTACTGGCCTAACGATTTTGGTTTGTATAATATGGCTGGTAATGTATCAGAGTGGACCTCTTCATTATATTATGAAGGCGGTTACAACTTTCAGCATGATATGAATCCGGATATACGCTGGGATGCAAAAGATACTGATCCTCCACGTATGAAACGCAAAGTTGTTCGTGGTGGTAGCTGGAAAGACGTTGGATATTTCTTACAAACAGGAACCAGGTCTTACGAATATCAGGATACTACCAAATCTAATATTGGTTTCAGGTGTGTTATTGATTTACCTCCTACACAGTCAGGCCGCAAATCATAAATTCATATTAACATCTTTTTATAAAATTTTTTATTTTTCATTACGTTAATGGTTTGATTGTTCAATACAATCAAAACGATGTATTATTTTATATACTTATCAGAAATTTTAAACACTAAATTATGGCAGCAGGTATTTCAAGATCTACAGAAAAATTGGTAAATGTGATCGTTTGTGTGGGAGCATCTATTGTTATTGTTGGAGCATTGTATAAAATTCTTCACTGGAAGGGAGCAGACACTATGTTAATGATAGGACTATTTACAGAAGCATTCATATTTCTTGTGTATGCATTTCTTCCGCCGGCGGGTTCTGAAATGG
This sequence comes from uncultured Flavihumibacter sp., assembly GCA_964237295.1. GTDB lineage: Bacteria > Bacteroidota > Bacteroidia > Chitinophagales > Chitinophagaceae > JADCRZ01. Next base: position 5,377 of record CAXSIE010000189.1, read on the forward strand.
CTGCACTTGCAGAGGCATTGCCTAAGCTGGCTGTATCTAATAACAATACCAATCCGGCATTACAATCAATGGAAAAATTAATGAATGAAGCTGATATTACGCCTGCAAGCCTGAAGAGGCTTAATGAAGGATTTCAAAAGTTCAGTACTTCAGTTAACCAGATTAAGGATGTTAGTGATGCGGTTACTGCAACCAATGACTATTCTACTAAGACCAAGGAAGCTACCAATGCTCTTGGAGTAATGAAGGATGCATATATTAAATCTGCTTCTGTAATGGCTTCTTTCAACGATGCTTCTGAAAGCACTAAACAATTTCATGGGCAGGTTCAGGTATTGACAAAGAATTTATCTTCTTTGAACACTATCTATGAACTGGAACTGCAGGATACCAACAACCATTTGAAAGCAATGAACAGTTTTTACGGAAACCTGGTTCAGGCTTCTGAAACAATGCAAGGTAGTGTGGTGGATGCTAAAAAAACCCAGGAGCAGATATCACTACTTGCCAAGAACTTAAGCAACCTTAATAATATCTATGGTAATATGCTGAGTGCAATGCAGGGAAGAGCATAATTTTTAATGGTGGTTGTGATCATGGTTATAGGAATTGAAACAATAATTGTTACAAAAAATTAAATTATAATTAAATGGCTTTACCTAAAGAGCCCAGGCAGAAGATGATCAATATGATGTATCTGGTGTTAACAGCGCTGCTGGCACTGAATGTATCTACTGAAATTTTGAATGCCTTTAGAACGGTTAATAGTAGCATTAATAATGCTAATGGGGTTATTGATGCTAAGAACACTACATCTTATGGCTCATTCGATGAACTGTTAAAAGATCCTAAAACTGCAGAAAAAGCAAGGGTATGGCAACCATATGCACTACAAGCTAAATCTCTATCATCAACTGTTAATGGTTTTATCGAGAATCTCAAACAACAGTTAAAGGTTGAATCTGGCCTTAAGACTGAAAACGGAGTTGAAAAATTTAATGATGATGACCTGGAAGCTTCTTCCCGCTTACTTGTTGAGGAAGGTAAAGGCAAAGAGTTATATGACAAACTAAAGGATTTTAAAGCAAAAATCCTTGGAACTGTGGATCCTTCAAAATTTTCTGATCCTATCATTAAAAAAAATGTTACTGAAAAAAGAGCGCAGCTTGAAAAAAGCTTTCCGCTGGATCTTACCACTCCCAAATCACAAACAGGAAGTGACAGTACCGATTGGTCAAATGCATACTTTCATATGACACCTACTATTGCGGCTATGACTATTTTAAGTAAATTTCAGAACGACGTAAAAAGTTCTGAAGCACAGGTAGTAGATTATTTTTTAAGTCAGGTAGGATCGGTAAAAGTTGTATTTGATGAATTTCAACCATTGATAGGAACAAATGCCACTTACCTCATGCCAGGCGATAATCTTGAAATCACTGCCGGCATAGGAGCATATAGTAAAGCGGCCACTCCTGTTATCTCTATCGGTGGTTCTACGCTTCCTTTAACCGAAGGTAAAGCGGTTTACAAAACAACAGTGAGCGGTTCAGGTGAGAGATCAGTAGGGATAAACATCAGGTACACGAAACCCGATGGTTCTATGGGTACCTTGGAAAAACAAATCAAGTATACAGTAGGAGTACCTTCGGGAGCTTCTGTTTTTCTTGAAAAAATGAATGTATTATATATAGGGGTGGATAATCCTCTTAATATTTCTGCAGGCTCTTCCGGTCTTGAAAAGATGGATGTTAAATTTTCAGGCGCAGGAGAAATGAAATCTATAGGAGGTGGGCATTATACTATAAGACCAAGCGGTTTACCTGGCAGGGCTAATATCAATGTGACCGTTAACGGAAAAACAAATCCTTTTGAAATGAGGATTAAGAAGTTACCTGATCCTCAGGCAATGGTTGGTACAAATAAGGGTGGCTCTATTTCTGCCGCTCAGTTTAAAGCCATCGGCGGACTTTTTGCAAAGCTTGGACAAGACGCTGATTTCGATGTAACGTTCCAGGTTATCAGCTATAATGTTGGTGCCAACGGTGGTGGGTTTCAGAAATATGAATCAGCTCCCAATGAAGGTGCAAGATGGACCGGCCAGGCTGCTGCTATTATAAACAGGGCTACGCCAGGATCCTCCATATTTTTTGACCAGATAAAAGTAAAAGGTCCTGACGGTCCCCGCGATATACCGGCAATAGTTTTTCAACTTAAATAAATCAGGGAAAATGTATAGCAAGTTTTTCAAAACAATATTATTAGTAATTTTCGTGTCGTTTGCCACTCAGTCTTTACATGCTCAAGCTAAACGGGTTGTAAAAAAACGTGCACCTGCTACCAAGAAAACAACCACTAATAAGAATAAAGGAAATGCCGGAGCTAAACTAGTGGAGCCTGCAAAAGATACTATTGTTGCAGAGGTACCCCAGAGTTTAAAACTTGATACCATTCGTAAAAGTTTACGACAGGATAATATTGTTGATCGTAACCCGGTTAAAGATATTACGCCACTTAATTATGAATACATCCGGGAAGATGATGCAGTGTATCAGCAAAGGATATGGCGCGAAATTGACGTACATGAAAAAATGAATCTTGCTTTTTTATACAGAGCTGATGAAGATAATGGCAACCAGCGGTTTATAAGTATCTTACTGAATCATATTAAGACAGGCGAAATATCGGCTTTTAGTCCGATAGACGACCGGTTTACTACACCAATAACCGTTTCAGAAATAACGAAACAATTAATCGGTGATGTAAAAAAGATTTCTGTTCCGGATTGGACACAGGATCCTGATGGAACCAAGGGTATTATGAAAGATTCTGTTATTTCGGAAGAATTTAATCCCGACAGTACTGTTCAAAAATACTGGATTAAAGAAGACTGGGTTTTCGATAAAGAATCGGCCAGAATGCATGTGCGCATATTAGGTATTGCTCCCTTAAAAACAATTCGTAATGAAGATGGAAGCTACAGGGATGTTACACCGCTTTTTTGGGTGTACTATCCTGATTTAAGGCCGATGCTTGCTAAATATGAAGCTTATAATGGAAAAAACTATGGAGCTCGTTCAAGCTGGGAAGAAATATTTGAGAGCCGTATGTTTACCAGCCGTATTATAAAATCTACTTATGACAATCCTTACGATCAGTATATAGCAAATTACATAAAAGACCCTATATTAAGATTACTTGAAGGTGATAACATTAAAGACAAAATTTTTAATTACGAACAGGATCTCTGGTCCTATTAATATAGGAATTAAAATAATAAAAAACTGCCTTTATATAAGGCAGTTTTTTTTTGGCCAGGTTGTATTAAACGTTACTCCGGCATCAGTAATAGTAAGCTTTTTATAATTTTTGCAACCGTAATTTTACTGTCTTTTAAAAATAATTATGACTGTTTTATATAAATTGAATTAAAATACCCGCTTCCGAATATGGTTTGATAGAATTGTTTTATTATTTTTACAATGGTTTTTCATAGGATATTGGATTTTAAAACGGGGCTGGATTTTTATCCTGGCCCCTTGTTTTTTACTGATAATCAGTTGGTTATATAGTCTATTACCTGACTAAGCAGGTGTATTTACATCTTTATTGAAATAATCCCATATAATTTTAGCTTTTGATTTGCCTACAATCTGCATCAGTTCTTCCTCTTTTGCCTCCCTTATTTTGTTAACTGATTTAAATGTTCTTAATAATAAATTTGCTGAGTTTTCACCGATACCTTTAATATTCTCCAGTTCATTTTTAAATGTTCCTTTGCTTCGCTTTTTACGGTGGAAGGTTATCCCAAAACGATGTACTTCATCCCGTATCCTCCTTATCAATTTAAGGCTCTCACTATTATAAGGTAATTTGATAGATTCTTTGTCGCCCGGAAAAAATATTTCTTCTTCGTTCTTTGCCAG
>CAXSIE010000190.1:0-683 GCA_964237295.1 uncultured Flavihumibacter sp.
GGCGATGAAAAATACCTTGTTAACGGCAAAGAAGTTTTAGTGGCATTGCCGGAAAAATCACCATCACAGAATAAAAAATCGAACAGGTATTCAGCGTCATTTCCCAATGGTGCTTCCCTCAATGCCTCGTGCAAAAGAACAGGATCTTTGAAATAGCTTCCAGCATAACTATTTGATGTGCTTCCGAAATTCCAGTATTTACCAAATGGAATAAACAGTTCATTGAAATCGTCACCGTTCCTGAACAACTGGCCATCGGGCCTCCTGCTGTAAATAAAGTAGTAAGGCACTTTTGACTGATCATTACCAAAAATGGATGGGTAGCCAATTTTATCAAAAATAAAAGTAGCGACCATATCCCAGCTAAACCGGTAAGGACCATAAGCGCTTCCCTGGTGATGATAAGCAGCAGGATAAAAAAACTTTCTTGATGGAACAAACTCTGCCATGATTCTACCTGCCGCCAATCTGTATATTATTGGTTTTTCATCGTAAGTTGCGACGCCGAAAGCAAGCATATCTCTTGATAACTGTGCTTCGGTACCGTGGCCTGTTACGGAGCCTTGTACAAGTGCCGGCCATTTAATTTCCATTTGTCCTGCAAGTGTTTCCATCCTGGCTATCAACACCTGTTGCTGATGTGATGTAAGTAATGGGTAACACCAGTCGTACACAATCGCCCC
>CAXSIE010000190.1:693-5976 GCA_964237295.1 uncultured Flavihumibacter sp.
CAATGGCGCGCCCGATATCCCTTGTCACATCCGCTTTGCTCATATCTATCGCAAGCATTGCATAATAATTCAGCAAAGCTGATACGGCATTCCTGCCAGCAACTGTGTCTCCGTTAAATTGAAACAATAATGCTTTTGCTTCAATGCTGTTCCGGGTGCTGATAATTACATTGCTTTTTGTGTCTGCCGGTAAATACCCATCTGTTTTCACAGCAGCTGCCTCAACAATTTTTCTCCAGCAATCCTTTAATAAAGGGCTATTCATTTTTTCTTTTAAAAGCGGGATATCCTTCTTTGTAAGAAAAAGACGTGGGTGCCCTGCTGGTGGTAATGGCACTGCAAGATCTAAACCCTCTCTTTTTGTAAGCGGAGGATAAACGATAGTTGAGGTTATGCCGGTATCAGCACGCTGTTTATTAAAATTGACATGCAGCGAAGAATCCTGAATCTGCGCAAAGATTCCTTCAGCATGTAAGATTCCTGCAAATAAAATCACCACAACAAACATTGGTTTGTTGTGGTGCATCCTGAAAATATGGAAATGTTTTCTTTGCAACCGGAAGAATTTAATATTTTTCAAATCAGTATTCAATTTTAATTTCGCCGGATCAGTGTGCGGGTTAAGGGCCGGATTGTTACAAACTTCCTTAACCTGCATGCTAAACACGCAATAAGTGTAAGACTACAAATCATGTTTTGTAAACCAAAATTGGTTTACAAAATTTATGCGAATTTCTAAAGCTGCTTTTTATTATATGGTTTAGAAACATGACAGGCCTTAAATCTTATAGTCCATGGATGGCTGCTTTGGAGAATGAGACCGAAGAAACCCGTGTTGGATCAGTTTTAGAGTGTAACCCTGATATCCATAATCTCTTTTAAGTGAACAGCCATTGCGTTACCGGCCGCATCTCCATCCTGCCTTATTACTGCTTCCAGAATTTCGTGATGCTGCCCAATGGTGAAATTTTTATCTTTACATATATCGTTGTCAACTATATTCTTAATTTTAATGAGGTCGGGAATAATTATAAGTATCATGGATTCAATAACTGAATTTTTACCGGCCGAAGCAAGTTTGATATGAAACAACATATCCTCTTCTATTGCAAATTCTCCGCGGTTTATTTTTGAGTCAAATTCAGCCAGGGCATTTTTCATTTCAACGATATCAGCATCCGTTCTCCTGGCGGCAGCAAGCCCTGCAGCATTTATTTCCAAATGGTATCTGGCTTCAATCATGGAAGCATAATCCTCTTTATTAAAATTCACAATGTCAGTAAAAATGCTTTCCATGATTTTTAAACTGAAACCGGAAACATAGGTGCCGCTTTGAGGCGATGTTTTCAACAGTCCGTAAAATTCCAGTTTCAAAATTGCTTCCCTGATATATCCCCTGCCTATTCCAAACCTCTCGGCCAGAGCCCTTTCGGCAGGCAATTTGTCGCCTGGTTTAAGCTGACCGGTAGCAATAAGATTTTTCAGTTGCCGGATGATTTTATCAACCGGGTTTTCTACTTTAATAGTCTCAATATTTTCCAATACTTTGATGTGAGTCATAATAGTGACAGAGATTGGATATCCAGTAGCTGGTTAACCAATCTTAGGAATAAAGTTAGCAAAACTTTCGTCTCAAAAAACTTTTATAATTTCTAAAGAAGTAAACAGGCGGAAAGGAGCTTTAAGCTTCATATAGCGGTTCAGATTAATGATCCAGGTAAGTAAAAGCAATGCTGCTTGTTAATTTTACTAAAGGATTTTAACGGTAATTGAAGGGCATCCTGAGAACAATCGATGCAGCAGAAGCGATTGGCTATAAACTTAACCTGCATTTCATGATATCATTTAAATGTTCTGACATGGCTTTTCCTGCGGCATTGGCATCCTGTTTAATTATGGCATCCAGAATCTTATGATGTTCTTTTACAGAAATTCCCACCCTTTTGGAATTGCATATATTATTTTCAACAATAAACTTAATGAGATCCGGGATAATTATCAACAACATGGACTCTATCACAGTATTTTTAGTGGCTGAGGCAATCTTTATATGAAAATGCATATCGTCTTCTACTCCGGACTCACTGGTTTTGCTTTTTTTATCATAGTCGGCCAGTGCATCTTTCATCTGAGCAATATCAGCAGCTGTCCTCCGTTCCGCTGCCAGTTTTGCAGCACTTATTTCCAGGTAATACCTTGCTTCAATCATGGAAGCGAAATCATCTTTATTAAAACTGATGATGTCGGAGAAAATACTATCCAGTATTTTTAAACTCAGTCCTGCAACATAAGTTCCACTCTGAGGCGATGTTTTGAGTAAACCATAAAACTCTAGTTTAAGAATAGCCTCGCGGATATAACCTCTTCCTACGCCAAATCTTTCTGCCAGCAGACGCTCGGGCGGTAACCGGTCGCCCGGCTTGAGCTGGCCTGAGGTGATAAGATCCTTAAGCGCTTTAATAATTTTATTTACAGGGCTCTCGATTTGTATTGTCGCAATATTTTCAAACAGTTTGATTGTTTCCATACTTAGCTTATATAACTACCTGGTTCCTCAAATAATCACCGGTGATCATAAGTTTTAAAGGTAGAAAAAATACGGTAGAGGACTACAGACGCGTTAAATATAAGCCAATTTAATAAACATGGATAAGGTCAAACTACTACTTTAACAATAGAATACACTGGATTCAGCGAGTTGTTACCAGAAAGAACTTTGTTTTCCGGTTTATCCCTGAGTCCTGGATACTCCCTTCAACTTTGAGCAGATCCGGGCGGTTCGGGTAGGTTCCTGAAAGAAAATCTGCAAATCAAATACTTGCGATATTGTAAGCATTTCCGATAGGTATTTCTTGTTTTTGAATGAAAACAGTATTGTTGTCAAACGATATTTGCCGTACGTATATAATGTAAGATTTGCTGATGCGGGGCAAACATATTTTGCGGTAACTTGTCATGAATATTTTTTGTTCTGCTATTGTAAAAAAGGCGATATGCCATGGGCCACTTACTAATAAAGCATGTCAGGGCCTGCAGGTGTACTGATAGTGTAGCAAGAAGAATTTACGGTGCATTAACTTCTGTAACCTTTCCGCCCACTATAAAAGTTTCAGCTACGTTTAACTTTTGCGACAGGTAATAAGCCAGATAATTAAAAGGAATAATGTTGGGCAGGATGGATGCATGCTCTGCGGCTTCGGGTTCTTCCACGGTGAATATATGAGCTCCCGCAGCCCGGATTGTGTCTGCCAGCTTTGTAGTGCGATCATAGGTCTTCCCTTTTGCCAGTACCTGTATTACAATACTATCTTTTGCCGTTTCTTTCGGACCGTGATCGTATTGAGCCATAGGCATCCCGTTGAAATTAAGTTTGGTGCTCTCACTCAAAATCAATGCTGCCTGCATGGCGGTAGCTATATTCGGCCCGCTGCCGGTGATGTACATTCCCTTTACCTGGTTACGTTGCAGCAAATCAAAAAGTGCATCTGCCATCAGGCTGCCCTGTTCATTGTAGCGGTGCATCTTATCTGATAGCAACTGCACCGTATCACGCATCTCCATCCCAAATCCTTTGAAGAGGGCCAGTAAGGTATTGATATATGTTTTGGAAGAAGAATATTGTTCATCGCCGGCAAGCAGGTGAATAATTTGTGCAGCACCAGGATGAACACATAACGGGCTATCAGTGTAATTGGAAATGGCAATATATTCTTCAAAAAGTTGTGCACACCACAATACTTCCGTGCTTTTACCGGATTGGGAAAGTAAAACCGCTGCCGGCATTTTTTTTCCCTGGTGCTGATAATGAAAAAACTCCGATGCCAGGTCGGGAAATATTTTAAGGCCCATATATTTGAATGCCAGCGGCGCAAAATACGAGGAGCCCATGCCCAGGTAAGGCATCCCTTCGGGCAGCGTGCAGGACGGCGAAGCCTCCAGAAAATATTTCGCTTTTTCAGGCATCGATTCAATTTCCGACAGCATGGAATTCATCATGTTCGTATTATAAAGCGTTATCGGGAACAGGCAGTTTTTTAATTTTCTTTTCGTAAGATAGCATCAGGGCGCCGGAAATGGCAAGCAGTATGCCGATAAATTCCATACCTGAAAAACTTTCTTTAAGCAGTAACATCGCCAGCACGATGGTGAACACCGGTTGCAGCGCACCTGCAATAGTGGTAACTGCCGAGGCTTTGCCTTCCGCGCGGTAAGCGGCAAAGCTGGCCAGTACGCCAAGGCCGTTTAACATGCCTGCCATTGCACCAAGACCGATTGTTTTTGATGAAACGGCAAACGATATTTTTCCCGCCAGCATGAAACCAACCGTTATGATAACCGAAGTAAGAACAAATGCGGCATAAGACCATTCGGCGGAAATATGATTGGTAGTAACTTTTTGCGCCGCACTGAAAACGCCCCAGCAAAATATTGCGGCGAGTGAAAACAGGAACCATTCATTCAGCCCGAAACTTTTAAAAAATGCCGCCGGATCAGCCAGTAACATATTTTCACCCGACAGTAGCAGGATAGCCGGCACTGAAAGCGCTATTCCGGTTATATTTACCCTATTCAGCCGCTCTTTGAAAGCCAGCACAGCTATTAAAATCGTTACCAACGGGTAGAGGTTAGTAACAGGGATTACAATAGAAGCCTGCCCGCCATTGCTGAAAGCATAAAATACGGCTATGTTGCCGGATATGGCAAAAAAACCGGCAATACAGCCCCATACCAACCCCTTTATATTAAACTGCGACCACTTACACCTGCTGATCACGAAAGGCAGAGTCAGCAGCATGCCCCCGGTAAACAGCAAATGATTCATGAACGGGTTTACATTTTCGGAGATAAGCTTTGCAACTACTCCCCATGCTCCCCACAAAAGGCCTGCTGAAACAGCAAATACAAACCACAGGTTATTTTTCATCATTATGCTTTGTTATTAATATTATCAGGTAATTGAAAAAGTGCGGCGCTGCCCAGCATTCCTGCCAGTTCCTGCAATTCGGAAACCGCTACTTGAAAAGAATAGCCGGGATACGGAGACAGATATCCGGGTGCCTTTATCTTATCAACATAAGGCGCCAGTCCTTTTGCTATACCGCCGCCAAGCACAATCATATCCGGGGCAAAGAGGTTTACATAATTATGGACAGCCGTGTGCAGGTAAGCGGTAATATGGCCCACCACTGTAAGCGCATCCGTATTACCTTGCAAAGCAGCTGTAAAAACCGCTTCGGCCGACAACGCACCTCCCATGCCTTCGTTTCGCGCGGCACGTACTAT
>CAXSIE010000190.1:6018-9267 GCA_964237295.1 uncultured Flavihumibacter sp.
AGTAACAGCGTTCATCCGTATCCGTTATCGTCATATGGCCGCCCATGTGGGCAAGCGGCAGGGCGCCGGTAAAACGCCCGTTTTCTACCATGCCGAACCCTACTCCTGTGCCTAAAGTTAAGGTAAGTACTCTATTGAAACCTTTTCCTTTACCATACAGGGCCTCACCGAGCGACACCGTCCTTGCATCGTTATCTATCAGGCAAGGCAGCGAAAATTCGTTTTCTATAACGGACCTTAACGGATAGCTTTCCATAAATGTAATAAAGCCATAAGTTGTTTCTACCATACCCTGTTCCCCGGTAAACCCGGGAACACCAATGCCTATACCGGCTATCGTGTTCCCGGATTGTGCTGCAAGCTTTGTGAAGTGATCGATTACCAAACCGGTCTGCTGCAAAAAAATCGAAGCATCTTCTTTCTCTGTCAGCTGAACAATGTTACCCAATACCTCTCCTGAAGATGTGTTAACCAATCCGCACTTGGTTCGTGTACCGCCAATGTCAACGCCTATGACCAATATACTCATGTAAAAATTGAATAAATAGTTTACAATCGGTTACCGCCCCTCCTATATCAAATTACCGATAAGATGAAATCAATATGGCTTTTTGTTGTAAAGACGCCATGCCCGGCGTCTCTATGTGGCATCATTTAAATAATATCCTGAAGGTTTGCATTTTGTTGTGCCCTATGGTTGTATGCAGTGTAGCATTTGTTACAGGTATCTCCTGGTCATTGGTTTCAATATGGGTGGTGCTGAATCCTTTTACTACAGGGAAGGGAGAAGAAATAACAAGTGTCTTGTTTGCATCTGCAAAGTTCCAAACCCTCAGAATTGCACCCTTCTCAATGCCTTCTTCCGCAGGCTTTACAGCCCATGCCATCACATCAGGATCAGAAAGGAAAAACAGGGAAAACTGCCTGCCATCGTATCCATAACCGCCATACACTTTAGCGGCCACCAGCGGATTCTGGTGTTGCAAAGAAAACCGCATGGCATCAACAGCATTGAAGCGGCCGGCATGCGGCTTTAACGCCAGGAAATCTTCGAAATAAGAATCGCCGTCCTGGTTGATCATGCCAAGGGCTGCATCAATCTGGCCTGCTGCCAGCACTTTTATTTGTGCAATGCTATCATCCAGTTGGGTAACGGTGCTGTTACCCGTTTTCATAAAGTAAGCATCCCTGTTTGACAGTATCATACCATTACCATCATCACTCATATCGGCAAAATGATTTAATGCCAGCCAGTCAAGCCTGCAGGCGGTGTCTGAATAGTTACCGCCATTATTTATAGTTTTAGCATGCAGTATGGCGCCCGCTTCCTCATGCCAGGTATCGGGTTTGCTGAGGTTCATAGAGAATGAATAAGTTACCGGCTTAGCGTCGAGATTCTGGGTGATGTAGTTCTCTATCTCAATGCGATCGCTGTTAGCGAAAAGTGTAACCTTTGAAGTATGCTTAACTGGTTTGTATGTTGAAGCGACAAGCGTAGCCGAAACCGGGCCGCTGTTTTCTACCTTTATTTTCTCGCCGTCATTGCCCAGTCCGGCGCCTAGATCGTTGAAATACAGGTTTTCAAATGGCTTTACACATTCTCTCCCGTTGAGCTTATCTTTTAAGCTGGTGATAACTCCCTGCAACGTAAATGTCAGTTTGTAGAACCTGTTTTCAATGGTGCTATCGGTTACCAACACACCTGCAGGGAAGTTTGCAGCGCCGGCTTTCTTTCTGATTTCAAAAACCTTGTATCCCAGCGAGGGAACATTGCCTGCCCAGATCCGCAGATATGATTTATCTTTTTTAGTGATGCGCTGAAAAGGAACTTCTTTCAAATCCGATTTATCTATAATACTTATGGATGAGGGGCCGTTGTATGGATAATCGCTGTAATCGGACCGTGCCCAGCTGAGTGGATTAAATACATAAAAACATTCCGCAGCGGTTTTATCCTTTGCAATCAGCTGCCCGAGCCGCCTGAGCGATCTGTTATATAAAGTGTCTACATAACTGTTTAGCCGGGCGGCAGTTTTCTTTTGCCAGTCTGCGCGTTGTTTCCTGGTTATGTGCGGGCCGTCAGCCGTCCAGTCGTGTTCAAAATACATCCCGCAGGCAAGCCATGCTTTTTCCTTTTCTTCCGCCAGATCGGTAGCAAACTGCTTATCCTTCAAGGCGGCCATCGTATACAAAGCTTCTGCCGTACGTAGTTTTTCAACAGAACGCTTTACCGAAGCCGACACTTCCGCCAGGGATGCAAAGCTGTTGCCCCACTCGGTGCTGCCATGAGAAACAGTTTCGGCCGGCAGCGAAGCGCCATATCGTTTCTCGAAGTCTTCAAAGAAATCCGTTTCGTTGGATACAATGACCTGATAAGCCGAATCCGATTGCGCTTTTGCAATCTTAGGAAAATTGTCGGTAAGGGTTTTCAGATCATCGCCACCCTTGCCAAATGCCGCTGAGATATCGTAAGGATAAAGCGCAGGCTCGTTCATCAAAGCCTTGCAGTCTGTAATAGCGTTTTGCTGGTTTGACGCTTCGAGGTAATTACCCAGATTATAGCGGTACTCTTTTCTGTTGGTTATCATAGACGGGTTGACGGAATACCACTTCATCAGCACTTGTTGGCCGTCGAGGCCTTTGTACCAGTACATCTGATTTCTATGCCGCTCAAGAGCGGTTACTTTGGTAGCGCAGGCACATACGCCTTTCCACGAATACTTTGCTCCTGCACCTGCCCACAATGAGGAAAGCCCCAGCGGCAAAACCTGGTCCTCCATATTTAACACTAGCTTCAGGTCAAGGCCATACCTGCGTTTTAAAGAGCCGGCATAATACATATCCCGTAATGTGGCTTCAGCAGGCGCAGCACCCATCAGTACAATCATTGAGTTTAAAGGCACTGTGATCCGCCCTTCTTTTATCTGCCTAATCAGTTTATCGAACTGGGCCGCATTCCTGGTTTGTTTGTAATTGTATACCCAGTAAGCGCCATCGCAGTTCCATTTGTTTTGCAGGTTATATGGTAAGCCGGCGGTTGAATCATTTAATTTAATGTAATAATCAAGCATTTCTGAAAATGCATTTTTATAGGTTTCCTTATTACCCGTCCACATATAATCCGTATGGTCGTCATTGGCGATGTATATCTTTTTTTTTTGCGCATAAACATAACACAGAGGCATCAGTAATAACAGCACAGCTATAACCTTTAATAATGCTGACCGGTATATCTGTACAGCGCCTGTA
>CAXSIE010000191.1:0-3998 GCA_964237295.1 uncultured Flavihumibacter sp.
AAAAAAATAATAAGAAGCGGGGGTAGAGATTTCCTTAAGCCCGGTTCTGATCAGTTCGGTAACGGTATAAGTGAAATCGGTTGATTGAAATACTTTGGTTTTGTCGGTAGGGTCGAGACCCGGTTTTAATTTGGCCATTAGTCCAAACTTGTGGGTGCCGTTAAGAATGGATAATTTGCGTGCCCTTCTAAGATCCCAGAAACGCATGCCTTCAAAAGTAAATTCAATGTACTTTTCTAAATAAAGTGCCTCCCGCATGGCGGTCCTCGACATGCCGGGTGCCAGTCCATACAAACCATCGGCTCCCGCTTCGATGCCGGCGCGTTGACGTATCTTTTTTAAAACGGCCAGCGCATCGTCGGTATGACCGGTTTCATTGGCCGCCTCGGCATAATTCATCAATACTTCTGCAAACCTTATTTCTACCCAGTCTACTGAATTTAATTCCACCTGCGCCTGGGCCAGGGTGTTATCAATGCCTTTCTTTGTATAAAATCCGGTGCGGTTGAACGTTTCACCTGGTCCGAAACCATCATCGAGGCCGCCTACCTGCAGGTCGGTATATTGCCTGCGGTCGGCGCTTACGCCTAACGGAAAAACCGAACCATTATAAGCGATGGTAGCGTTAAAACGGGGATCGCGGTTTTGCCAGAAAGTAGCCATGTCATAAGGATATTTGGCAGAAGTGCCGGGTTGTTTGCCATCCAGCATGGGATAGGAGGAAACCAACGCCCATATAGGGTTGTCTGATCCCGTGCAATTTTTAGATTGCGATAACGGGCGCACGCAATGATCCTGCCTTCCGTTTAATTTTCCGGGATTTTTATATACCACCGCCATCACATCCTCTGCATTCTGCTCGTTCATCCAGATGCCGCCGTAATCAGGAAAGAGTGCAAAGCCGGCACCTTCAAGTAAAGTTTTAGCGGTGTTGTTGGCAGCATACGCTTCCTGCCAGTAACTGTTATCATACGGATTGGCAGGATTGAACTGAGGGCTTGCTTTATATAACAGTACCCTGCCTTTGAATGCTGTTGCTATCGATTTATCGATCCTGCCGTAATTATCGCCGGTATACCTCAAGGGCAATACACTGATAGCGCTATCCAGTTCCTGGATGATAAAATCAAAACACTCCTTGGTAGAATTCCGGGGAACACTTAAAGAGTCCGTTAGCAATTGCGGCACTTTAATGATAGGCACGCCGCCGTGATATACTACTGCTTTAAAATATAGATAAGCACGAATAAAGTGAGCCTGAGCCTTAAGGATATCCCTGGTAGTTTTTGCAAGTGTACCGCCATCTATTTCATTCAGCAATATGTTTGTTTTCCTGATATTGGTGTAAGGCCAGTATTTCATATTACCGTTGGCTGCACTAACATAATCCTGGGTAAGCAGGCCACTGCTTTCATCTGCATAATCTCCCTGGTTAACCGGCCATCCCGGCAAACTGGCGTACAGGTCTACCACATATGCATTGGCCAGTTTTTCATCGCGCCAAACATCTTCGGGATTATATGCGTTCGGATTTTTTACATTCAAAAGATCTTTGTTGCTGCAAAATTGTAACGCAATTAAAGTGAAAGCGGCTATAAGTATTATAAGTAGTTGTTTCATGGTTCCTGTCGTTTAAAAAGTGATGTTGATGCCCCCGGTGAACGTTCTCATAATAGGATAGGAGTCCAGGGTATTTTGTTCGGGATCCATTTCTTTAATGCCGGAGATGACAAAGAGGTTACTGCCGTTAAAGAACAAACGTGCAGATTGCATCTTTGCCGGGCTGATCCATTTTTTTGGAAGGGAATAGGAAACGTTCAGGTTCTTCAGTCTCATATAAGCGCCGTTGCGCAGCCAGAAGGTGGAGCCTACTGCTCCGTACGGTCCTGACCATTCGCCTGCCCTTGGATATTTAGCAGTAGGGTTTTCAGGAGACCAGTGATCGGTCCATAATTGAAAGTAAGGGCGATCGCCCGTTTGGAATACCCCGTCGCCATTGATGGTTTTTATCATGCGGTCGTAGGCACCCACACCCTGAAGCAGGGCATCCAGTGAAATGCCATGCCAGTTGCCATGAAGGGTAAATCCGTAATTGATCCTGGGAAAGGCGTTATCGGATAACATCGCCTGGTCGTAATCATCGATCTTCCCGTTAGGTTTGTTGCTGTTGAAATCCCCGCTGCGGATATCTTTGTATAATAATACGCCCAGCATAGGAACGCTTCCCCATTGGGTAAACCCGGCAGGCAGTGAAGCAAGGGTGTTGGCATCCCTGATGATACCATCAGATATAAAGCCCTGAATGCGGTTAAGCGGATGCCCGATCCTGTTCTGCCAGTCTGGTGTGCCGGCGGCCTGGTCGATGTATACCAGTTTATCTTTGGCATAGCCCATGTTAACCCCTACCGAATAATTAAAGTCTCCAAAACGGTTATTGTAATTCAGGGCGGCTTCATAACCTTTCACGTCTATTTGGCCATAGTTTTCACTGCTGAGCGATGCGCCGTATGTACCGGGGATAACACGAATACGCTGCGCGAATATATCATAAGAATGACGGTAGAAATAATTGAACTCTCCTGTAATTTTTCCATCCATCAAACCAAAATCAAGTCCGCCGTTGTAAGAAACCGCTTTCTCCCAGGTGATATTCGGATTGGGAGGTGTTCCGGCGCGGATGCCGTTTAAAAGGTTGTTGCCAAATACGTAAGAAGAGCCGGCGGTGTAATTAGACTGGAACTGGAAATCTCCGATAGCGCCACTTGGTAAAACAATCGCGTCATTACCCAGTTTACCCACCGACCCGCGCAGCTTCAGAAAAGAAACGGCAGGCACTTTAAAAAAATTTTCTTTAGACACGACCCATGCTGCCGATCCTGAAGGAAAAAAGCCCCACCGGGTACTCTCGGGAAATATATAAGAGCCATCATAACGGAAGGAAAATTCAGCGATGTATTTGTCATTGAATTCATAGTGTGCCCTTCCCACCCATGACGCCCTGGTATATTTATATTCACTACCATTAAAGAAGCGCTTCTGTGGATCGGTGGAGGCGTTAAAGATCTGGTCAACCGTGCCGGTTAACAAATCGCTTGCGTTGCCGTTCAGTGAATTGCCTATGTTCTTTTGCTGCTCATACACCAGTAATCCTGTAACGCGGTGCAGGCCCAGCTTTTTTTCGTAGTTCAGGTACCAGTCTAACTGCGAGGTGTGGTCGAACGTGGCTGCTTCTGTGACCTGTTCGTAAGAGCTGGAAAGATTATGGATGTTTAACTGGGCAGGATTAACCACTGTCGGAACATAGGGATTGGCTCCCGAAGCGCTCTGAAACTTATAAGAGCGGTTAAACAGGATCAGGTTTTTGTTGAACTTATCATTAGCCGTATAATTATACTGAAGGCTAGTACTTAAACCTGGTATGCCCGGAATCTTAAAGTCGAACCGGCCCGTTCCAGCCAGCGTACGCCAGGTAGTGTTACGATAGCCTCCGTTTTTCACCAGCTCTACCGGGTTCCAGCCACCTGAAGTTACGGGTAAACCGGTTTTGCTGTCATTGGTAGGATTGCCCTGCTGGTCTACATAAAACGGGATCAGCCGTGTCCAGTTGAACGTAGCGCGATAAAAATCCGCTACGGTAAAAGATTCCGCATTGTCATAAGGCCAGTAAAAACGATCGGAGTTACGCTGGTTGCCACTGAGGTTTAAACTCAGTTTCATGTATTGATTGATATTGGCATTTACATTCGAGCGGAAATTATACCGGTTATAATCAACATTTTTGAATGAGCCGTTAGCTTTGTTGACACCTAACAGCATGTAATAGGTGATGGCCTCGCTTCCGCCATTTACGCTGAAATCATGTTGCTGTGTTGTAGGGTTCACCCAGATTTCATCAAGAATACTATAGCTCTTGTCTTTGAAGTAATCAAACATTGCCGGTGTGGAAGGAAGCGGATTGCCGAAGGTGGTAGCCTGGTCGTTCCTGTACTGCAGTTCCT
>CAXSIE010000191.1:4059-9239 GCA_964237295.1 uncultured Flavihumibacter sp.
GCATGGAAGTAGTGCCCATATAAGAAAACACCGGTTTTTGTTTTCTTCCCGACCGAGTTTGAACTAAAACCACCCCGTTTGCGCCTCTTGACCCGTAAATGGAAGCAGTAGCCGCATCCTTTAAAATGTTAATGCTTTCTACTTCGGCGGGATTGAGTGCATCAAAGAAATCTTTCGTCTGTACGATTCCATCTATAACATATAAAGGAGTGGTATTACCCGTAGTGCCAATGCCACGGATCTGTATAGACGAAGGAGCGCCTGCAAATCCGGAATTATTAATGACTGTAGCTCCGGGCACCCTGCCTGCCAGCGTATTGGACAGCGCAGAGGTAGGGATCATCTCCAGCTGTTCGCCTTTTACAGTAGTAACGGCGCCTGTTAAACTGGTTTTCTTTTCTGTGCCATAGCCTACCACCACCACTTCGTTAAGGGTGGAAGTAGAATCCGATAAGCTTACCACCAGGTTTGCCATGCCGCTGGATATAACCTGTTTGGACTGGTAGCCCAGGATGCTGATAATTAAAGTTTCTTCAGGCTTTGCCCCGCTTAGCTGAAACTCCCCTTTGTTATTGGTATAAGTGCCTTTGCCGGTTGACCTGATGATAACGGAAACGTCAGGCAGTCCCTGGTTTTTACTATCCGTTACCTTTCCTTTAATAATGCGGTTTTGAGCAAACACTGCCTGCTGGAAACAACAGGTAAACATTAGCAGGAATAAAGAAAGCAGCTTTCCATGTAGTGGTTTTTTCATTTTCAAGATTTTGGTGTTTATGGAAAATGGATGATACTGAGGTATGGTGAGCGTTGTATTATAAGCAGTAAGCTGGCTGCATTGCAGCCTACATAACATAGCCGGCAGGTATTAATTCAGAAAATTAGTGATATGCTCCTTGTTGAGATGTATCCTGTATTCGCTGTGTATATCCGGAAGGTTTAAATGCCTTTTATTGCTGTGAAATACGGATCCGGAATGACTGTTTTTTTTCTGGTAAATGATTTTCTTAGATAATCTTTCCCGTAAAAATAAAAGCATTTTTACCCTTACCGCCATTACAAAATAATTAAGCTTTCCCATTTTCAGTAGTTTTAATGTATAACGTTATCTCTGAACATTGACTCAGGGAGTACAGATTTATTTATGTAAAATAATGCAGGAGTTATAAGTCCGGCTTGGAGCCGGAGAAATTAAAAGCAATGATTGAATTTACAGGAACATTATTGAAAAGGAACAATCAAACGTTTGCGTAAGTTATGAAGCATGAGGTTGAACCAAACAACTGAAGTTTTCTTTTTTCATACCCACACCGGATACTTTATACTTCTTCTTCTATCATTGAATTATGCTTCGTATCCTTCATCGTTACATACACAATCAGCGAAACAAAGATACAGCCTGTAACAAACCAGTAAAACCATGATTCATGGCCGATATCCTTCATGTATAATGCAATGTATTCCGCTGATCCGCCAAAGATAGCCACGGTAAGTGCGTAGGGTAATCCAACACCAAGCGCGCGTATCTGACCGGGAAAAAGTTCGGCCTTTACTACGGCATTGATAGAAGTATAGCCGCTGACGATAATTAAAGCTGTCATCAATAGCCAGAATACCTGCCACTGACTGGTTGTATTACTTAAAGTGGTAAGCAAGGGGATCGTACAAACAGTGCCCAGCACGCCAAAGGCTAGCAGCAGCGGCCTTCTGCCGATGCGATCAGATAACATACCGAACAACGGTTGTATTGCTGCAAAAAATAATAATGTGATAAACGAAAGCATGGTCGATTGGTCTTTGGTAAGATGAACCGTATTCACCAGGAACTTCTGCATATAGGTTGAGTAAGTATAGAAAGCGATGGTTCCACCCAGGGTTAGTCCTACAACGGTTGCAATTGATTTTGGATAACGCAGTAATTCTTTTATCGATCCTCTTTTTTCACCTGTATTGATTTTCTTTTTATACGCTTCGGTTTCTTCCAGGTTGCTACGCAGGTATAAGGCTACTAAAGAAAGAATGGCGCCTACGATAAATGGAATGCGCCAGCCCCAGGCATGCAACTGATCTGAAGTAAGAAAAATTTTTTGCAATAACAATTGAAGTCCTAACGCTATCAATTGACCGCCGATCAGGGTAACATATTGAAAGCTGGAATAAAACCCGCGCCTGTTTGAAGTGGCCACTTCACTAAGGTAGGTTGCGGAAGTTCCGTATTCTCCTCCTACGCTTAAACCCTGTAGCATTCTTGCCAGTAACAGAATAGCCGGCGCTATCAGCCCGATTGATGCATAGCCTGGTGTAAGCGCAATCAATAAAGAGCCGAAGGACATTAACAATACAGAGGATGTCATAGCTTTTTTACGACCGGCGCGGTCGGCTATCCTTCCGAAAACCCATCCGCCGATTGGGCGCATCAGGAAGCCTACTGCAAAAATTCCGGCAGTGTTCAGTAACTGAGCCGTTGGATCATCCTTCGGGAAAAATATATGGGCAAAATAAAGTGAGAATGCAGAGTAAGCATACCAGTCGTACCATTCTACCAGGTTGCCTATAGAGCCGCCCAGTATGGCTTTCAGGCGCCAGCGGATGTCGTTTGTTCGCATCATAGGTATGAGGTTTAAGGTATGAGGTATGAGTTTTGCGGCAAATTACATAAACCATATTAAAACAAGCATGTATTATATTTCATCTTCAATTGTATAAATTATTTTTACCTGATACCTCATACCTGATACCTCATACCTTTTTTGTATATTCCCATTTAATTACAATGCCATGAGAAAACAACGATTCTTTATTTACAGCTTATTTATTGTATTTCCTTCTTTGCTATTTGCTCAAACGGGAAAGGTATATGATAATCTTTCACTGCCAAGTAAAATTTTAAAATCCGACCGTAAGTATGCCATCTATTTACCACCGGATTATGAAACTTCTCAAAGGTCTTACCCGGTATTGTATTTATTGCATGGCGCAGGAGACGATCATACCGGTTGGGTGCAATTTGGCGAAGTGCTTTCTATTGCTGATAAAAGTGTTAAAGATGGTATTGCAACACCAATGATCATTGTGATGCCTGATGCGAATACCGGTAAACGTGGTTACTTTAATGATACCAAAGGCGAGTGGCGGTATGAAGATTTTTTCTTTGAAGAATTTCTTCCTTTTATTGAAAAGAAATACCGGATAAAAGCCGAAAAAAGATATCGGGCTGTATCCGGACTTTCAATGGGTGGCGGCGGAACTTTTATGTATGCCATGCATCATCCTGAATTGTTTTCATCGGCATGCCCGCTGAGCGCTGCTGTAGGACCGGTAACACTGGAAGAAGCTGCTACCCGGGTGAAAAGGGAGAATCCCGGTGCTTCCGATGCAGACATTTCAAAATATTATAATAATCTCAGTGCCCTTTCCCTTGTAAACAATATGCCCGATACGCTGAAAAAAGCAGTACGCTGGTATATTGATGTGGGCGATGATGATGGCTTGTCTGAAGGAAATGCGCTTGTTCATATAGCGATGCGTAAGAAAATGATCCCACATGAATTCCGGATTCGAGACGGGGCGCATACCTGGACGTATTGGAGGGCCGCCTTGCCGATGGTGCTGGAATTTATTTCTCAGGCTTTTCATCAGTACTAGTTTTATTGAACCACGGAGTCATGACTCCGTGGTTCAATAAGTTACGCCAGCGCATCATATAAAATCTCTACCGGATGCAGCGCCTTCTTTCCCGTACCATCTTTAATCTGGTGACGGCAACTGGTGCCCGGAGCCGCAATAATTACATCGCCATCCTTGCGTACCGCAGGAAACAACACCAGTTCTCCTATCTGCATAGATAATTCATAATGTTCTTTCTCATACCCGAAAGAGCCTGCCATACCGCAGCAACCGGAAGGAATGGTTTCAACAGTATAATTTTCAGGTAAGGATAACAGTTGTACCGACGGCGCTACAGAAGACAATGCTTTTTGCTGGCAATGACCGTGCAGCTTAATGTGTTTTTTTTCAGCACTGAATTGTTCCTTTTTTATAGTGCCTGCAGTAATTTCTTTTGCTATGAACTCATCTATCAAAAAAACATTTTTTGCGAGTGCCCTGGCAGCTGCTAATTGTTGATCCGCTGCAAGGTCGGGATATTCATCCCTGAAAGTTAGTATGGCGGAAGGTTCTATGCCGATCAGTGGCGTTTCAGGTGTGATCAGCGGGCCAAGCAGGTTGATGTTTCTGACAGCGATCTTTTTTGCCTGCCTTATCAGTCCTTTACTAAGCCAGGCCCTGCCGCTTTCTTCATGATCGGGAATGATAACAGCATAACCCAATCTTTCTAATAATAATACGGCCTTGATGCCTATTGCGGTATCATTGAAATTCGTAAACTCATCACAAAAAAGATATACTTTTTTATCACTGGTTACTGCATTATTTTTTTGATGTTTATGATACCAGCTTTTTAAAGTGGTTTTATACAGTGTAGGCATTGACCGGCCCACCGCAAAACCGGAAAACCGCTTGATCATTTTGCTGATGCTGTTGTTTGTCATCATGAAATTATAAATCCCCGGTGCAATGGATCCAAGCTTTGATGATCTGTTGAAATTGGCGATAAGCCTGGAACGGAACGGAACGCCGTTGGCATCGTAATACTGTTGCAGGAATTCAGCCTTAAGCTTGGCCATATCTACGTTTGAAGGGCATTCGGATTTGCAGGCCTTGCAGCTAAGGCAGAGATCCATCACATCATGAATTTCTTTATGATCGAAACGATTCAGCTTATCGGAGCGGGTGAGGAATTCCCGCAGGATATTGGCCCTTGCACGGGTAGTATCTTTTTCATTTCGGGTAGCCATGAACGATGGACACATGGTTCCTCCGGATAAATGTGTTTTACGGCAATCTCCGGAGCCGTTGCATTGCTCGGCATGCTGCAGTACATCCTGGTTATGGTAGCGAAAAACTGTTTTAAAAGCGGGTGTCTGTTGCCCGGGTGAATACCGTAGCATGGTGTTCATGGGCGGTGTGTCCACGATCTTGTTAGGATTAAAAATATTTCCAGGGTCCCAGGTGCTCTTGATCTGCTGAAACAGTTTGTAATTTTTTTCTCCCACCATCTGCTGGATAAATTCACCACGAAGCCTGCCATCGCCATGTTCACCGCTTAGCGATCCGTTATATTT
>CAXSIE010000192.1:0-1770 GCA_964237295.1 uncultured Flavihumibacter sp.
TTTTCCACCAACGGACCTGCCCAGTTTCTTTCAAGGGCAAAAATTCCGTTTGCGGCATCTTCAGCCACTGACGATCCAAAAAAGTAACAGGCATATTCTTTTATTATCTGCCGGATATCCTTTTCCGGATCCCAGGCCATTTGAGACCAGACAACTTTGTTTACATCATCATGAACGCCATCGGAATAAGAAATAAATCCATTAGTAAAGGGTGCAAAACGTTTATGAATTTTTGCGAAGTATAAAGGACGCGGATTGCATATTTCACGTCCTTCAGTAAGCGCAAACGCCTGGTCCCAATTCAGAACAGGATACTGGCAACGAACCGAGTGGGTGAGGTCAGGGTAATCCCGGTGTTTGTATTTAGATGCTAACCTGAAGCGCGTTGCAGCTATACCAGGACTGCCAGGTCCGGAAACGACTCCTGCAAGCCAATCTGGATTATTTTTTTCCAGGTACTCATAAAAATAATCAACCTGCCGATCGCTGAATCCTTGCAGGGATACCCATACGCCTGCGTTAGGGTGGTATTTTTTAAGCTGAACGGCAATTGCTTTTAAGAACGGCATTACATATTCAGGATCATTATCGCCCGGGTCGCCGCCGGGAACAAAAACATTATCCAGCCGGGGGCATTGTTTATAAAAATCCGCATGTTTCTTTACTTCTGCATTAAACTTCGATGTATCGGAAAGATGAACATCAACAGGTGTCCAAACCCAATAGTCAAGCCCGTAGTTTTTACATATTTCGCTCATCCTGATATTCATTTCTTCACGCGGAACTTTCATAAGTACACCGGCAGGGCCACCCTGAAATGGGATATTCTCTATGCAATTCGTTCCAGACATGGCAAGCTCGCGGATGTATTTGTCATATTGGCCAACCGTCCAGGCGTCCCATGAATTGGCGGTATTACGATACCCGAGCTGGTGGCCCCGTATGGAGTACACTGGAGAAGTGGCAATCTCATTGACCTTATCAAATAATATTTTATTTTTTGAAAGCTCCGCGCAACTTAAAAACTTTCCTATTGAAAAAAGAACACCTCTTTCATCGGAGCCGATCAGCCATAAAACTTCCCTTGTTTTGTACTTGCCGGAAACAATCCTGAAGCCTTCGGCTTTGGTTTCAGGAAGGTCTTTTCCTGAACGCTTAGGCACCTGTATTCCCCAGATCATATCATCATTTATTGTTGCCAGCGCAATTACAGGAGTATTTTCCAGTTTGGAAGTAAGCGGCAGGAGGATGGAAGTGCGTTGCATTATTTCCTCCTGCAATACCTTTATTACCGTTGCCCTGAATGGAGCATTGATTGCAGGCGAGGCAACAATTACAGCGCTGCTTAAATCCGTTACCTGGGCAGGTAACAAGTCAGCGCTGAATAAAAATAATGAAGACAGGATTATTCTTAAACTTAAAAACAAGCTCTTCATACTATTTAATTTATTAATTACTGTACTATTACGGCTTCCTGGTTATCGCACTGAAGTTTTAAAGTATTTGAGAACAGTCGTCTTTGCTTTTAACATACGTCTCTGAATTTATCTCCGGTTTCCAAATCCGGTAAGCAAAGACAGCGCTGCAACAAGGTTTCCGTCTTTGGTAGTAGTGCCATCGAAATTCCTGCCGAAAGAAAATGTAAGCTTTTGATTGGCTATTATGGCATAATCTGCTATAAATATAAGCCGCCAGGAGGGATCGATAGTGTTTGAGGATAACACACTGCGGTAAATAGCTTCCAAGCTGGCGTTAAATTTTGACTGTGGC
>CAXSIE010000192.1:1785-6570 GCA_964237295.1 uncultured Flavihumibacter sp.
AATCGAAGGTAGTAATATTACCCAAAGTATTAGGTGCATTGTCTTTGGCAAATATTTGATCGGGATTGTGTAACAGTCTTAGTAAAAATAATGCAGCGCCCGATTTTTCACCGGTATATCCAAGGGTGGTCCATATTCCGGCATTATAAACTTTGGAATTATCGAATCGCCTGTTAACAAACTGTCCGCTGATGCCACCGGCAATATCCCAGGTAAATCCTACCCTTGCCGTTTGAAACGACGCAGCAGATTCTTTAATTGAATCTTTAGCCTCAGACTTTGTATTTTCTTTTAATTCAAGCAGTTTGGCTTCCAGGATACTGGTAATATCTCCTATGTTGCTATCTAATTGCGCAATCTTCGCAGTGCTGTCAGCAGGAAGACGGGATTTTTCTCTGATCAGGTTTTTTCTTTCCAGTTGCAGCCGCAATACATCCGGGTTATTTTTATAATCATTCAGTGTGCTACCCTGTAAGCCTAACTGAACATCCTGCCACTTTTTAATTTTATCTAATCCTTTTTGCGTTGTAACATCATAATCTCCACGGAAGATGGATACCTTAAATCCTATACCGGCATAAACTGTATTACGCAGTAATTGTGTTTCTGCCGAATCGGTATTCCTTATAGCAAATGACAGCACAAAGCTTTGCTTTAATACATCTGAACCGGAACTTTTTTTAAGTCCTGCTGTGGTAATATCACCCATTTTCTTTTTGAGTAACCAGTATGGCGCAAGGTCAACTCCATAGTTTTGTGGCAGGGCCGAAAGGTTACCGCTGGCTTTTTGTAAGGAAAGCATAAATGCAGATACATCCGTTGGCTTGTCTACATCGCTTGCGGCAATACCCAGCAAGCTGGAGGCTGGTGAAGATGGCGACTTTAAAAGGTCTAGCTTAACGCCTTCATTTTCTGACTGTGATTGCACTGTAATAACGGCAATAAAAAGAAACGTTACTAATAAAAATACTGTTTTCATGATTTTTGTTTTAAGATCATATTATCAGGCAGGATTAAAGAATTCAATCAGGCAGAGATAATCTACCGAATCGCCTTCTTTTGCAACCGTTTTAGATAAAGGAAGATCAACGGGCGACAAGCCGCCTCTGATATGAATAGTGATGGAAGTGAGATTGGTTTGTTTTGAAGTGTCTGCAATATTGGCAACGATACTTAATTTTTTACCATCCAGCGTACTATTGGTACCTATAACCTTTTGAGAAAAATTGCCGGCGTGATTTTTAACAATTACCGTCTCGTCAAGCATGATGGTCATATCACTGGTTTGCCCGGCAGCACCGGCATTTATTTCCAGCGTTACCTGGTTGCCTGAATTATTCACTGTATACACGGTATCTAACGTTGTTTTTTCCTCTGCTGCCGCCACCGGTGCCTTTAAGTTTGATACCTTGTTCAAAAGTGCTGCTGTAATAACCGGTTTTAATGCAGCTTTCTTTACCTGGATATTTTTTAAACCCGGCAATGATTTAAACAATTCAATCTCATCATTTGAAAGTGTCATATCCGTAGAAAGTGCAGCCAATTCCAATCCTGCTGGTGATGGCCTTTTTAAAATAACAGGTTGTAATCCGAACCTGATATCCAGGGAATAGTCTTCTGAACTTGTATAAAGATTTCCTTCCAGGTTTACACCGTATGCTCCGCCTTTTGCCCCGGCTGTAAATTTTTTGAACTTTTTATAAATAACATATTTCTGAACAAAGCCTACGATCCCGAATAAGTAACATATTTCATCATCCTGCCATAATGCTTTGTTTTCTTCCTTCCAATCTGTCAATCCTTTTTTCCAGGAAGGATCCTGGGTGGCTATCAACCCGGCAGCCTGGTCGAAAACCATAACGCTGAATGATGATTCCGAATCTAATTGTGCACTAAGGAAAGTAAGGAAGGCTACTTTCATCGATAAGTTTTGATCAACCGTAATAGACTGCCTTTTGATAGGTTCTTTAATTTTTGAAGCTTCATCAATTACAATCCCTGAAATAGGCATTGATGAAAACTCCAGAACAACTCCCGGTGAATTTAATCTGGGAGGGCAACTACCTCCTGCTTTCCTAACTTCAATCACATTTCCTAAAAGAGCATATGGATTTCCTACATAAGCATCTGCCCCTATATATGCCATATTATTGTCCAGCACTAATGATTTTTCCACTTCATTTGGTGCGGGGATCTTTTCCACCTTTGCTACATCATCATTCATGGACTGGTTAATGTGTTCCGTTGAATTTTTACTCATGGTTGTTTTATTGAAAATTTAAAAATATTTTAATAATTACTTGTTATACTAACAGCAATCATTAGTATCCTTTCTTAAGGAATTATGCAGTGTAAGGTACTCCTCCAAAACTCATGTAGCAATGGGAAAATCCCCTGATACCTTCAGGCAAAATCCTGATAATTTAAGAGGGAAACCAGCGGATTAATGATGAAATTTAATGGATTGTACTAACGTAGTGTTAAGTTAAGCATGAAATCACGTATTGAATTAGTAAATATTGCAAGTGTTTTTAACAACAGAAAGCCTGACTGGGAAACTCAGGCTTTCTGTTGTTAAAGAAACAGTATTATGCAGGCTGATATAAAACTAAAACCCTAACAAAAACTGATTTGTTAGGTCAGGAACTGGACACAGCGGCATGCAACTGTTTACTGTGTTGGCTTTCTGCAATGAGAAGCGTATTCAGGACAAGGTTCTCAGGCCTCAAATACAAGTTGTAATAGCGGTAGTTATTGAGCATCATCTTGCTAAGCATTTCAGGATTCTCTAATAAAGCATCAATATTTTTTACAAGTCCTTTTACATCGTCAAACTCAAGATAATTGTCAGGAATAGAAAATTCCCCAGGAAGCGTAAAATGAATTTTTTCACTGATAACAGCTCTGGCTGCGGCAATATATTCACCAAATTTCCAACCGGTAGATTTGTTTAAACCGGTTGTAGCAATACAGATATCCGACTTTTTAACAAGGCTTAGATAGCTTTCTTTGTTAGATACTTTAAAAGGCAATATCAGTTCGGGATATTTTTTATCAGAATAAGGGCTTTCAGTTAATCCTCCCATGAATTGCTTGCCATATAACTTTTTACACTCGATGATGCTTTCAACTCTTACATCGTTCATTGCAATAATTTCATTTCTATTGCTGTTCAAATGCTCGGCATCTTTAATCTTGTCGGCCTGGATAGTACCGGGATCCCATAAGCGGGTGATAAATAAAATTTTAGGGATCTTGTTATATGAAACAGGTATGTTTTCAAATTTTTGAATATAATACTCTTTGATGCTGTTAATCTTTAGCAGTTTCGGTACAAGTTTAGTAGATCGCAAATAATGCTTGATCCTGCTTTTCATGTCATAATGAACATTGGTCATCTTGTTTGCCCGGCTCGTAACCGGGTAATTAAAACCCAAAGGATACACTATGCTCTTTTTTGTATAATTCAATAACTCATCGTTATAGCTCCTCTTGAAATAAAAATCTGCCTGTGTAGACAGCGTTTCCTGAAAGAATTCAAGGTTAACTTTACTATCTCCATAGATCCAGTTAAACCCATCATTTACATCATATAAGATGCGGTATTGGTCATCTATATCAACAATCAGCAAGTTATCTGTGTAAAGATCAGGTAACAAGTCTCTTTCAATAAGTTTAAGGTTGATGAACCCTTTTGCATTCAGTTCAAAAAATCCGCTGAAAACCTGCCAAAGGTGCTGAGTGGCTGTTTTTTTATTATAATATAATGTACAGTTCATATTAAAAAGCCAAATTAATTTAAATTACTATATTAGGTCATGGTAAATTGAAGATATACCAAGAATAAAAAAGTTACGCATAATTGAGCGTAATCAAACAAAACGTTATCATGTTACCGTAATCCGTCTCTAACCCAATACCGGGTAAATATATGAGTGCATTGAAAAACCATGCCAAATTAATTCTACTAATATAAATAAATGTTTTCACACGTTATCTAACCAATGAAGGTACAAAAGCTTACCTACCTTTAATTTGTTTCGAAAGATTGTGACAAGACTATTTATACTTAAAATTAAACAATGATACGCCTTTTAGTGATGATTGTTCTTTTTCTACTGTCTTTATTAACCGTTTTTAGAGCGCCAACCAATTTATTATGGTACGTTTCCATTTTGGTAACAGAATTTTCCTGGATATTCTTTGGTGTAATGGCCTTTTTGTTGTTATGGCAATTTCAGAAAACCAGGTATAAAACAGCTTCTTTCCTAATAGGTATTCTTTCATTGGTGCTTTTTGCCCTACCTGTTATTAATACCTATCGTGTTGCCCCGGAGATTAAAAAAATGTTTGCGGCTAACAGCATATCTTCTGTGAGTAGCAAAGACACCCCTGATCCTTATAGTTTCCGGCGTATGCTATTCCGCATGAATAATATACAGGCAAGTTATACAACGCTTACTTACGACACTGCCAATGCACTCACGCTTGATTACTATGCGCCTGCAGCAACCAGTAAAAAACCCTGCGTTATCGTGGTGCATGGTGGCTCATGGGCAGGTGGTGACAGCAGGCAGCTACCTGAGCTTAACAGTGAACTTGCAAAAGCTGGCTACCCCGTAGCAACTATTAATTACAGGCTCGCGCCAAAATACAAATATCCCGCGCCGGTGGAAGATCTTAAGACAGCGCTATCTTACCTGCGCGCTCATGCTTCAAATCTTGGAATTAACAGTACCGGCTTTGTATTGCTGGGCCGCAGCGCCGGTGGACAGATCGTTATAG
>CAXSIE010000192.1:6580-9214 GCA_964237295.1 uncultured Flavihumibacter sp.
CAAAGATCCAACTATAAAAGGGGTTATCAGCTTCTACGGTCCTATTGACATGGTGTGGGGATATGCCAACCCTACCAACCCGCTTGTGCTCAACAGCCGCAAGGTGATGGCAGATTACCTGGGTGGAAATTATAGCCAGGTGCCGCAGCAATACGTTAACAGTTCCGGTACTGAAACAGCTACTGACAATGCTGTTCCCACCTTGTTGATACATGGTGAGAATGACCCGTTGGTATCATACCTGCACGGGGTGAGATTAGGTAAGAAGCTCGATAGCTTAGGTGTAAAACATTATGATGTTTACCTGCCCTGGGCTACACATGGTTTCGACTGGACGCTGAACGGACCCGGCGGGCAATTGAGCACCTGGTGTGTGATGCGGTTTTTAGAACAGGTTACGGCTCGTTGATGGTTTATAAAAGCAAGGCATCCGCTGTCAATCCTGCAATCAGGTATTTCTACGGGGATATTCTGTATGGTGAAATATTACTTTTGAAGGTTCTTTTAGCAGCGCCTGAAACAGATTTTCTTTTTTAAAACACCTTTATGAATTTTATGTACTTTCTACTGCAGATACCGCCATTTGCTTTACTGCTTGCAATTGTATTGCTGTTCAGCGTTATTGCAATATCAGGAACTTTCTGTTTCAGGAAGTATGTTGCCATTCATCCCTTGCGTGCGCACAATGAAGTTGTCGGATACGTGTTTGCTACACTTGGTGGTTTTTACGGGCTTTTGCTGGGCTTTGTCGTATTTCTAGTATGGGATTCGCTGAACGAAGCCCAGACTGATACCAGCCAGGAAGGCAGTTTGGCGCGGAGCTTATACCGGGATATAAAGTATTACCCGGATCATGTTAAAATAGCACCGCTCAAAGCTGCTTACCTCTCTTATGTGCATTCGGTAGTGGAAGATGAATTTCCGGATATGGAAGCGATGAAGCCATTAGACAAGCACAACAGAAATACTTTTAATGCGGTGTTTAAAGCGATGGGGCAATTGAATATGAATGACTCATACACCGGGCAGATGTTCCGGCAATTGAATGAACTGGCTACATACCGCAGCCTGCGCCAACTGGATGCTTCTTCATCCATTCCGCTTGAAATATGGGTACCCCTGCTGCTGGGCGGCATCATCATATTGATTTTTGCAATGCTGCTGGATGTGGAAAGCCGCCGACTGCATATGGCAGTCAACGGTTTACTGGGCGCATTCATCGGCCTGGTTATCTATATTATTGTGATACTCGACCATCCTTTTACCGGCAAAATGAAAATTGAGCCGGAGGAGTACAATATCATTTTGAGCATGGAGCAGGAAGAAGCCTGAGTTCTTTATGTCAAGAGAACCTCAGGAAATTAAGGCAAAAAAGAAAAAGGTAATTGTGTATACCTTCCGTTTTGATGGTTGTGATAAAACAATAGGTTTTATTGATGCCGGTAGGGGTAAAAATATTAATTTTAGTCTTTAGCCATCAACCATCCGGAACGAACGAATGCAGTTTCAGCGCTGATTATAAATTTACTCAGTTCCGCATCCTGAGATAACCATCATGGAATAACAGAATATTTAACAATTATGAGTAAACGCTTTTATCTTTATGGGTCATTGCTGGTATTGGTGATCTTGCTATCCCTGCAACAAGTAATGGCCCAGCCTGCAACTTCCGTTAAAGCCGGTCGGGAGGCAGTGTCTCTAATCAGTGAATTAAAGCCTTTTTATAACGTTAACGATCTGCCTGCCTATAAAGATAAAACGGTTATTGGTCAAACATCTTCCTATGATACTACTGGCGGAAATGATGATGGATTCAGCGGTAAATATTCTTTTCTTAGAAAACGCCCAGACAGCAGCCTCGTGATATTTGACGTTGAGGGGCCAGGGGTGATCAACCGGATATGGACGCCTACCCCATCGGACGACAGCCTGGATTTTTACCTGGACGATACGATACATGCCGCTTTTACAATCAAATACAGAGACTTGTTTTCAGGTAAGGTGTTCCCTTTTGTTGCGCCTCTTTGCAACAACCAATTGGGTGGTTACTATTGTTACCTGCCCATTACTTTTCAACGTCGCTGCATGATCGTTTACCGCGGCAAACAAACACAATTTCATCAGATAGGATACCGGTTATATCCTAAGGAAACCATTGTTACAAAATTCAACCCGGTACTTGATGCAGAAGAAAAAGCAGTGCTGAAACGGATAGATTCTTTATGGAACAAAAGAAACAAAACGGTCCGTGATTTTCAATCTCCGAAATCCGCTGAACTTTCCGCAAATAAAACCCGCTTTGAACTAAGGCCCGGAGAAAAACACACTTTATTACAAGTTAATAAAGGAGGAAGAATAATGGGAATAGAACTGGAACCCGCTTCATCTTTTCAGGGACTGTTAAAAAATGTGGATATTAAAATAACCTGGGACAATGAAGTACATCCTGCTGTTTATTGTCCGGTGGCAGATTTTTTTGGTTATGCCTTTGGCAGGGCATCCATGGAAAGTTTGCTGATCGGAACAAGTGGAAACAAAAACTACTGTTTCTTTCCGATGCCTTTTGACAGATCAGCCACTATTGAACTTATTTACAGAAAATCCGTTCTGGAAAAAACTCCCGAAACATTAGTG
>CAXSIE010000193.1:0-7242 GCA_964237295.1 uncultured Flavihumibacter sp.
TTTAGCTCAATAACGTTATAGGGAGAAGATTGGGCAAGGATACCGACCATCTGCTGGTTGTTGCTACTTCCCATGCCGGGAATGGTTCCGCTGTTACGAACTGTATTGCTTTTAATAGAAGCGTAATTTGATCCGGGGTATAATTTTACACCTGAATTATTAGAGTGATTAATGAGGTTGTTTTCGATACTCATGTAAGGACTGTTGTCAGCAGATATGCCATCAAGGCCGTTATTGTTGATTTCACTGTTCTGTATTTTAACGTTAGAGGAGTTATTTAACTGGATGGCAGCTACATTGGAACCTCTGAAACACATGTTATCAATAGTGATATAATTGTTATTGTTTATAAAAACCAGCGTATCTGCCAGACTTGCCATAACGGAATAATTTACTGGATCAGCCGAGCCAAAAAACATTTTTAGTTTTTTGGTAGCAGGATTAAAATACCATTCGCCCAGTTGGTCAAGGGTTAAAGGACTGTTCTGGATAAAGTAACCATAACCGTCTATTGCTTTATGAACTGTTGGTGATACATAAGTAAGTGTGTTACCGGAGTGATTGGTAATAAGCCCCCTGTCCAGTACCCAGTCGTTTTTGCGTATCACAACCTCAGCGCCTGCCCAGTTAACGGAAGAACCGAGTTCGTTGTCTGTTATCTGTGTGTTATCTACATGTGATTCAATAGTAAGGTATCCTCTGTTAGGGCTGGAAAGGTTGGGAAAGCGTCCCATTCCCTGAACAATACCATTTAAAAGCACCAGGTTCAGATAAGAAGCGGAACTGAGTGAGGTTTCCCAGGTTCCGTTACCGGAAGCGGTCCACTTTTTAATGGTACCAAGACCATTGATAACAGGTCTGCTGCCGGTTCCATAAGCAGAGAAGATGATGGGAGAACCTTCGGTGCCTGACTGTTTCATAATAATGGAACCGGTAAAAGTTTCGCCCCTGTTAAAGAGCACCGCGTCCCCTGGTTTTAAACTGCTCATGATGCTGTTAAGCTTTTTAAGTGTTTTCCAGGGTGTGGCTTGGTTCATGGCCTGTGCGGCTGTTCTGGAATCATCACCATTGGAAACGGAGAAATAATAATTATTCGTTCCTCTCAAGTCGGCAGTTACAAGAGCGGTAGTAGCATTTGGATTGTCGATGCTAAGCACATTGTCAGCAATCTTTTGACGGGAAATACCGGTGTTAGAAGACCAATACACTTCCATTGTCTGTCCGCCGTTGCTTTGAAAGTAACTGATAGTAACAGGATAAGCGCCGGAGTTAAGGGCAATAGTACCGGTAACAAACCGGTCTGCGTGTTCGCCATCATTGTTTACCACTTGGGTAGAACCAATATATAGTTTGCTGCCGTCATCAGAATATGTTTCGAAAGTGTAAGTGCCGGCTGCAGGTATATTGATATAACCGGTCCATTGAAGAGCATACTGTACATCTTTACTGCGTGTATTCAGGGAAACATTGGCAGTAGTACCTTTTTGAAGGGGTGTTAAAGAATTAAAGTCAGGTAACGTGCTCCACAGCCCTTCATAATATTTGTAGTTAAGTCCGGGAGAGCTGGCAGCGTTCGCATTGAGGAACAAGCATAGCGATAATAGCAGAAAGGTAAAAAGTTTCATAGAATTTAGATTAAAGTTTAAGATTAAGCGTACTTAATAAAAACTGGTTGACAGACCTCCTGTTAGTTAATAAGGAAGCATCAATTGTTAAGATTAGATACGAATTGAGCATAAAGGTATAGCTGTAATGCCACGCTGTTTATGACTTTAATCAGGAACGTTTATGAGAAATATCGGTAGCTACCTTGATATAGGTTAGGCAGAGAGATAATTAAAATACATCATTGCAGGTAGTAATATGCTAACAAATGTTTTGTAGAATGACTTGGATATAGGATACCAGATAATTAAAAGGCTTATCTGATAAGTGAATGATATCCAATAAAAATCGTCTTTTACTATCCTGTTATCAGGAGCAAAAGACGATTAAAAAAGTTTGATGACAGTGCCCCGTTATAATATTTTATGCCGGCATTACTATAAAACTTTGGTCCAGAGTTCTGCATCATCAGCATGGAAGTAGGGTGATAAAGGAGCTTCGTTGCCATTTGCATTTATACAAATAAAACCAAATTTGGCAATTCCTCCTGTTACAACAAAATCAAGCGTATTTAATTCTCCCTTCACATTTGAATTTATTTTATTTTTTATATCTGTACTGCCTCCATTAGCCCAGAGATACATTCCCGTACCAACAGCATCAGCGTAAATTTTAAAAGTATAAGTGCCATCTTTTAAACCTGATATTGTTTGATAAATTTTACCATTCCAAGGTGTTTCCTGCGGAGCTCCGGGATAATGAGACGCTTGAGCTGCATAAAAATTAAGGCCGTATTTACCCGTTCTAACGGCATCAACACTGGATTGAAAACCATAGATTCCTACATAAGAGGATTCAATTTTCCAGCCTTTTAGTGAATCTTCAAATCCTGGATTAATAACCGCTATTTGTACCGCTTTAGCCATATCAGTACTTTTTTGACAGGAAGTAGTTGATAATATAAATAGCATAAAAACAGATATGGGCAATAATATTGATATTCTTTTCATATTGGATAATTAACGGGTTAAAGTAACTTCAAGAACTGTCAGACATATTTACGATGCCCTCTCTAAACGAATCTTACTTCAAAATAGTATAGCCACCGGATCATGTTGATAAATAAGCGTTACTGTATAATTATTATAACAGTAATAACGTTCGTGTTAGCTTACATCATTTCATTAAATAGAAAAGGCTCTCAGTATGAGAGCCTTTTCTATTTAATGAAATAAAGATTTATTGCTTAACGAATTTTTTATAGGTAGTATGACCGTCACAATTATAATTTATTATATACACACCT
The DNA here is from genome assembly GCA_964237295.1 of uncultured Flavihumibacter sp. Lineage (GTDB taxonomy): Bacteria > Bacteroidota > Bacteroidia > Chitinophagales > Chitinophagaceae > JADCRZ01. The sequence goes on from CAXSIE010000193.1 coordinate 2,912, forward strand.
TTACTCCACGTGGAAACATCCAGTGTTAAGCGTTGAGAGGATGATGTTACCGGAATTATTTTCATGGTAGCCCCAGAAATTGAGGTAATGGAAAGACTGGACTTTTGTGTACCCTGTGGGGCATTAAGCGTAATCTGAACATTATCACTTGTTGGGTTAGGGCTAACATTCGCGCTCAGGATGCTGGAATTTATCGCTACGTCTGCCATTGATTGTGTAGCCGTAGTATTTGTCTGGCGTTCAGTTGCGGCAGCATCAGCAATTTGACTAGCTGCCAGGTTAATAAGCACCGCAGACGTGAATGGCGCCAGGTTAATGCTGCCCGAGTAGTAGTTGTTTCTTGCATCTACAAAATTTCCATTTAACGAAACAGACGTAGAACTGCTGGTTGGATTATAAACAAATTTTATATAATCATCAGGATTTGTAATGGTGGTATTTACATCATAAAACTCCAGGTTATCCAACCAGAATGGACAATCAGGACCGGCGATTTCAGAAGCAAGTTTGGTAGTGCCGGCGGATGCGGAAGGTGTAAATATAAATACATTCTCAGTTCTGCTGTTTGTTACAGTGAAGTACCTGAGATCGGAAAGATGTGCCCAGGAATTTCCATCCATTACAAATGCTTTTATGGTTTTTCCGGCGTTATAGCCAAGAAGACTGAATTTAATCTGATATGTTTTTCCGCTTGTTGTTGGTCCAAGATCAGCATACATTCCTATGGTATTATCAGCCCCTGAACTTGCATCAAATGAAACCTGCACCGCGCCCCCATCAAGTTTACCGCCACTATTCCATGAAACAGAACATTTGCCAGGACTGGACATGCAATAAATATTTCCTGTGTTATTGTTAAAGCCTGAGGTTGCATACCTGTTTCCTCCGTTATAACTGTTGATTTTATAAGAGGGTATTTTTACCGGACTTCCATGAGATTGCTGGTCATACCCCGAAAACGCTGATTTCCACCCGCCTACACTATAATAATTATAAGTGTAACTTCCTGTATTATTCCTGTAGGCGGTATAAATCAGTCCATTGTCATCTATCGGCCTGTCGTAATAATTATTGGTAAAAGTACCAAAGTATGGAATGTCATAAGTTGAGGAACTCATTTCCATAGCGGACTGGTAAAAATATTTGCTGAATAGAATATTATTATCAAGTGTTATGTTTCTTATAGGATTATCTACTGATATCGCATCATGAACCATGGAGACCTGCGTACTGTTGTTGAACACAGTATTGTTTCTCATTACCATCTCATGGGAGTTATGAATAAATATACCAGCCCTGCTGCAATTGGCGGAAGTATTATCAGTCATTTCAACATTTGCCGACTCATCATCATGGTAAATACCGGTAGAACCTGCAGGACCTGTGTCGGTGGTACCTTCAAATGCACCGATTCCGTTTAAAACAATATTACCGGTTATCTTCCTGTTATATTTGGTAAGTTCTCCCCATCCGTAAATGCCGCCTCCATCATCAACGGTGAGACAAAAAGTATTTACATAATTGTTTTTAACCAAACAATTTTCACCCGCGAATGTGATAGCGCTGAGGCCGGTATTTAAAACACTATTAAGTTCCATAGTGTTCCCTGAACCTGAGGCATAAATACCATTGTATTGTTGATTTCCGCTTTGTCCCATTCCCGGAACGATACCTGTGTTTTGAACAAAATTGTTTCTGATAACAGATTGAGACACGTACATACATTGAACCGCAATATTGTTGGTGTTTGTTACAGAATTATTTTCAAAATTAAAGCCCGAAATACTTGTTGCAGTAACGGCATTTGTACCTGAAAGGTCAAAATTTGAGTTTTGAACATGGATATTCTGAGAATTTTCAACACTTACCCCGTTATCATCAGCGCCCAAAAAGAAAAGATTATCAATAACAATGTTAGAACGGTTTGAAATGGTGGCTAAGTTGTTCACAGTGCTTGCCCTGACATCATAAGAATTCGCATTGTTAGATCCAAAATAAATCTTTAATACTTTTTGTGAAGGATCAAAGTACCACTCTCCCAGTTGATCAAGAGTTTGAGGACTGTTTTGAATAAAATAACCGAATCCGTTATTTGGTTCATGCGCTGTAGGTGAATTGTAGTAAATGTTATTGCCTGAATGATTGGTAATCAGGCACCTGTCAAGAACCCAGTGATTTTTCCGGATAACAACTTCTGCGCCTGTCCAGTTAGGGCTGCCTGAAAGTTGGTTATCTGTAATAAGATACGTTCCGGCATGATTTTCCAGACTGAGGTAACCTTTATTAGGATCATTAAGGTTAGGATACCTTCCTAAAGTTTGAGCAACCCCGTTCATTATTACATTGTTCACTTTGTCAGAAGAAGGGCAGGATGCCTGCCATATGCCATTACCGATAGCGGTCCAGTTGGTTATTTGAGTAAATCCGTTTATAACCGGCTTGTTGCCACTTCCATAAGATGAAAACGTTATGCCTGAAGTAGTCATATTGATTGCGCCGTAAAAAACATCCCCCCTGTTAAACAAAACAGCATCCCCTGATTGAAGGGTTGACATTATAGAATTAAGTTTGTTAATTGTTTTCCATGGAGTTAACGGATTTTTCGCTTGTGTGCTGGTACGGGAATCATCTCCGGATGTTGTAGAAAAATAATAGTTGTTTACGCCTGTCAGGCCACCGACGCCATAGGTATTCGTAGGGGCAACATCTACTACAGGAGAAGGGGCAGCCGGTGCTGGTACTTCCACAGTCGGGGGCGTTATGGTTGAAGGGGTGAAAGCGTTGTCAGGCACTTTGCTACGGGCAAGACCGCTGGTAGAAGACCAATACAATTCCATTACTTGTCCGCCACCCTGCTGGAAAAACGTTATAGTAATGGGGTTCAGGCCGGCATTTAAAGCAATAGATCCGGTTTTTGACTGACTTGCATGAAGTCCGTCGTTATTAACCAATGAAACAGACGAGGAATTTAAATAAACTTTACTGCCGTCATCAGATACGGTTTCAAAAGTATAAGTACCCGTAACAGGAACATTGATATTACCCTGCCATACAAATGCATAATTAATATCTCTTTTTCTTGGAGTAAGATCAATGTTAGCTGAAGTTCCAGACTTTACAGGAGTGAGTGCACTGAAATCCGGTAAAGTATTCCATGTTCCTTCATAATAATTATAACTGATTCCATTGGATGATGGCGTTACAGAAGAAGAATTACTTAGAACGTTGTCCGGTATAAGCTGGCGGGAAATACCGGTGTTAGATGACCAGTAAACATCGCAGTTTTGTAAACCATAACTTTGAAAGAACGTTACCGTAATGGGATAAACCCCTGCATTAAGCGCAATTGACCCGGTGCGTGACTGGCCCGCATGTAAGCCATCATTGTTCACCAGCGGAGTTGCACTGGAACTATATGTTCCTATATATAATTTACTGCCATCGTCTGAATTGGTTTCAAATGTATAGGTGCCTGTTGAAGGTATGGTGATATAACCCTGCCAAACAAAAGCAAATAAATTATCCTTATTGCGGGATGCCAGGCTAAAATTACTGGAGGTTCCGGTTTTAACCGGTGTAAGGGAACTAAAGTCAGGAAGCGTACTCCAGGATCCTTCATAATAGTTGAAGTTTAAACCCGCAGACCCTGTTGAAGAACTGCTGTTAGTAGGGCTCAATACGTTATCGGGAAGTTTCTGATTGGCAATACCCGTATTTGACGACCAGGAAATTTGCCAGATTTGATTGCCAGTACCTTGAAAGTAAGATACTGCAATAGGATAAACGCCGGCATTAAGTGCAATAGTTCCTGTCCGTGCCTGTGATCCGTGCAAGCCATCATTGTCAACTACCGGAGTTGCGGAATAACTGTAATTGCCTATATATAATCTGCTGCCATCATCAGACAATAATTCAAACGTGTAATTACCCGTAGCTGGTATAGTTATATAACCCTGATATAATAAAGCGTATTGCTGATCCCTCTTACGGGGATCCAGGTTAACTGTGCTAGCGGTGCCGGAACTTACAGGAGTAAGAGAATTAAAATCAGGTAAGTTATTCCAGGTTCCTTCATAATACTTGTAGTTTAAACCCTGAGCACTTTGAACTGTAGAAATGCCCATAAAGAATGTAGAGATTACAGCAAGTAAGAATAATTTCATAAAAAGCTTGAATTTGGTTGCCAATAATTAATTATTTGTAGTTCGTATTTATAAATTTCCCGCGGCTTTATACTTTAAGCAGACGGGCAGTTTCAAACTTACCCTTGATATTTAAAGCAAATCATAAAATCATTGATTGATATTACTTTAAATCTTATGTTATGCTAA
>CAXSIE010000193.1:7252-9155 GCA_964237295.1 uncultured Flavihumibacter sp.
ATTCCGGTTCTGAACGTTTTCTGATTAATTCAATTAAGTGCTATCGTTGGTAGAGTCTTTGGTCAGTAGAAAGCAAATGGTAACATATCGTTGATTCTAAACTGCCATGGCATTCTACAACTTAGGTATGGTTTTTTTTCAAAGGAGAACTTCCAAACTTATCAATTACTATACCAAAGGCAATGATTTTTATTGAATTGTATTGACTGGAATCAATAAATGTACATTTTACATTTATTATAATTTATAGATAAAGTATTATAATATTTCATGAAATGAGTATCCGGTTCATCAAAATCAGGAGAAATGTATCAATTGTAATCAATAACAAAGGGGATAATTATTCTTTTTTAATCAGCATTGTGGTTTAAAAAGAATAATCCGGTGGGGAAGAAAATAATTACTTTATTAATAAACACTTATCGTATTAGGATATAGGATAATTTGTTTATTAGGTAAACGAAAAGTGTAATCTTATGATTCAGTTGCCCGACCTGGATTCGAACCAAGACAAACAGTACCAAAAACTGTCGTACTACCATTATACTATCAGGCAAACTAGTGTTATGTTAATTATGAATTGACGTATTTGCTATCAGCAATCAGCTTTCAATGAAACATTGCATTCATTGATATGCTGAAAACTGATATCAAAATATATCTGATTGCATACTTAACATAAAACGGGTTTAATTTCAGAAACGTTGCAAAAATAATGATTGAGAAGACTAGTACCAAAAATAACTCCCTGATACTTTTATTATACGCCGCAAGTGGTTGAACAGCGATTTAATTAAATAAATCCTGATGAAATATTTTTAACGGGCTGGAATGCCTGCAACATTGCATTAATAACCGGAAAGAGTATATGTGATAATGACCGGTTAAAATAATTGATTGGTGCAAATAAAAGATGCCCGGTTTTATCCGGGCATCTTTTTATTTATATTAATTTTTCCTTTGATAACATGATTAAACCCTTACTGTTAGGTGGTCATCTGGGGTTGTTGTTTGATCCTTAACATCATTAAAGTAAGATGCCAGAAAAATAACATTTGGTTTCCAAAATTTCGTTTGAATATTTCAGGTCTTAAAAAGATTCTTACCAACCATGCCATCCTTATTTTAAACCAGAATGGATGTATCGCCTTTTGTGTTCCTGCATACCATTCAAAAACATTTCCAATACTTATAATAAGGCCGGCATTCAATTTATCTTTATTCTTAAAAGACCATTTTTCCTGTTTAGGTGCAGTCATTCCAACAAAAACAACATCAGGTTTAAAGTCATTTATTTTTGTAATCATTTCCAGGTTGTCTTCCGCTGAAAATTCCTTTTTGAAAGGTGGTGAAAAAGTTGCAACCGAGATATTTGGGTATTCCTGTGAAATCCTGGCCCTTATTTTTTGCAAAACATTTTCCGATGAACCCAGGAAAAAAACTTTTCCGGAAGTTTCGTTCAACCTTGTAATAAAATGTTTGTAAACATCCGGACCCTGATTTTTTTTAATATTTTTTCCAAGTAGAAAAATAGAAGCCAATGCAAAATAAGCTCCGTCCAGCACAAGAAAATTTGTTTTTTGTAGTACTTCTTTAAATTCGGCATCTTTAACAGTCATACCATAATTGTTAGGACTGATGCTGCAGTTTATTGATCTGCATTTTTCTTCCTTTATTGGAATTTTTGATAGGTTGTCGTTAAATACATTGAATCCTAAAATAGAAGTAAATCTGATTTTGTCATTCATCACACTAAAATTTCATGTTTATAAATGAGTAAATCATTTTTATATAGCAACAAATTCGGGTTGTGGCACCATTTTTTCAATCCATTCATAGGTTTTAGTCATGCCTTTGATCAGTGGTGATGACACTTCCCATCCAAGTTTTTCTCTAAAAAGCT
>CAXSIE010000194.1:0-566 GCA_964237295.1 uncultured Flavihumibacter sp.
CATTGGCATCGGAAGTGAAAAAATTGCTAGATGCATAATTACCCAGCACCGGCTGATCAAGAATTTTCTTACAGCCGCCTGTGAGTATAAGCAGGCAAAATACAAATGGTAAATGATATTTCTGTTTCATACAACAGTACAGTTTGAGTGATCAAAAATTAATGTTTATACCTCCGGTAATGGTGCGCGCGGATGGGTAGGTTCCCCAGTCAATACCAACCGCCCGCACCCCATCACCTGTGGAGTTGCTGCTGGTACCCATTTCCGGATCGAGGCCGGTATATTTTGTAAAGGTCAGCAGGTTTTGCACGCTTGCAAAAACACGCACCGCTGAAATACCCGCATGGGCAAGCAGTCCCAGCTTCAGCTTATAGCCCAGTTGCACGTTCTTTAACCGCAGGTATGAGCCATCTTCCAGGAAGCGCGTGGAAGGTCGTTTGTTATTTGTTGCGCCGTTCCATGATAACCGGGGAAAGGTATTGGATGTTCCCTGACCGCTCCAGCTTTTGGTGGCCACCCGTTCGGTGGTATTGAACGAACGGTAAAAGCCTTCAATGTCGGTGTTC
>CAXSIE010000194.1:576-3840 GCA_964237295.1 uncultured Flavihumibacter sp.
TGGTTGTAAATACTGTTTCCATATACGCCCTGGAAAAAAATATTGAGGTCGAAGTTCCTGTAATCCACACTGCCTGTAAAGCCATATGTAAATTTTGGAATAGCGCTTCCGGCAAAGGTTCTGTCGTTATCATCTATCACACCATCGGGCTTGCCGCCCGGCCCGCTGACATCTTTGTATTTAACATCACCGGGTACAATACCCGGCCCCTGGTAAGCATGCGTGAATACTTCCAGCGGTGTTTGAAAAATGCCCTCATCCTGTAACAAATAAAAGGCGCCGATCGGATGGCCGGCAGTAGTTAACGTAGCATAATAATTATTATCTATCCTTCCGCCCACTATCGGTGTACCGCCGGCCAAAGACACCACTTCGTTATGAATGAAAGCGATGTTGCCATTCACCTGAAAGCCCAGGTCTTTGCTGAGCTGTTTGTGATAGGTTACTTCCAGTTCAAGGCCTTCGTTCTTTACCTTGCCGGCATTTACCGTAGGACTGCCAACATTGCCCGCACTGCTGGGTATTGGTAGAGACAATAACATGTTGGATGTATTCTTTACAAAATAATCCGCAGTTATCTGAATGGCGTTTTCAAATAAGCCCAGGTCGAGGCCGATATCTGTCTGGGTGCTGGTTTCCCAGATGATATTCGGATTGCCTTCGCTGGTAACGGTATAACCCTGTGCCGGTGTTCCGCCAAAGGGATAATAAAATCCACCGGAGACCAGTGAAATGTAGGGGTAGTTACCAATTTCCTGGTTGCCCAGCTGGCCAACGCTTGCCCGCAGCTTAAGTAATGACACCGGTTTTACATATTTCATAAAATCTTCCTGATCTATCCGCCATCCCACTGAACCGGAGTAAAAATTTCCATAGCGGTTGCCGGGAGAAAGCCGGGAAGAGCCATCGCGCCTGAAGTTAAAGCTGGCAAGGTATTTATCACCATAATTGTATGCAGCTCTTCCAAACAAGGAAAACAAACCCCAGTGCGCCTCGTTGCCTCCGTTCTGCTGGGTGCCAAGCCCGTTGTCGAGATACTGGAAGTTGGCAGTCTGGTTAACGTAATTGGTGCGTGAGGCAGACAGCTGGCGGATATCATCTTTGATGGCTTCCGACCCGGCAAGAAAATTAAGGGTATGCTGCTCACCGAAGTGAAGGTCGTAAGCAATGGTGTTCGTCCAGTTATAATTAAGTTCGGTGGCATTAGACTGGGCAAGACTGTTAGGTGAATTGAAAAAACGGTCTACACCCCATGTTTTAAAAAACTGTTTGTAATCTGTCAGGATGAGGTTGGCGCCGATATCGCTCCTTATCCGCAGGTTTTTAACCGGCGTTAATTCTACGTAAGCATCACCCAGAACGGAATACGTATTCACGTTCCTGTTGTAAGAATCGGCAAAGGCCACCGGGTTCAAGCCGTCGCCAAAAAATTCTGTCGGCTTTGGCAGATCCACGTAATCTCCGTTTGCATTGTAGACCGGCGTTGCGGGTGTGCGGAACAACGCGTACCGTACCACACTTGCGCCCGGATTGCCCGCCCCGAATCCATCCCCCGAGGTGCCTACCTGCCTGTTTTTCGAATACGATAAATTGATATTGGTGCCTACCTTAAATAATTTAGACAAGGCACTGGTAACACCGGTGCGTACATTAAGCCGCTCGAAAGAGGAGTTTTTGATCAGCCCGTCCTGCTTGTAATAATTTGCAGACACTATGTACTGCCCGTTTTCATTGCCTCCGCTCACGCTGAACTGCGCGTTGTTAATGGACGCCGGTTTCAACACTTCTTTCAACCAGTTTACGTTGGGAAGCGTATCCAGCATAGTAGTGGGTATAAGTGGCCTCCCATCGTTGGTGGCAGCCGTATTGTATGCCTGAACGTATTGTTTTGTATCGGCCATATTGATCAGGTTAGCGGCGGTTTGAACGCCGCTGTATGCGCTGAAGTTCAGTCTTGCCTTGCCCGATCTGCCATGCCGCGTGGTTACAATCACTACGCCGTTAGAAGCACGTGCACCATAAATGGCGGTAGATGAGGCGTCTTTTAAAATATTGATGCTTTCGATATCGTTGGGAGAAATTTCGTTGATGCCGTTCTTGGTCGGGATGCCATCAATAACATACAGCGGGCTGTTGTCGTTAATTGTTCCTACGCCTCTTATCCGCACTGCGATGGCATCTCCGGGCGCGCCGGTGGAAGAAGTAACGGCCACACCGGCCGCTTTACCCTGCATGATCTGGTCAACGCCACCAACCGGTATATTCGCGATGTCGCGGTTACTGATCACCGATACTGCACCGGTAAGGTCCCGCTTTCTAACGGAGGAGTAGCCGATAACCACCACTTCGTTGAGGCCGCCGGCAGCTTCCGCCAGTACGATGCTAAGGGTGCTTTGCTTATCTACAACAACCGTTTGGCGGGTATAGCCTACGAACGAAAATTCAACAGTTGTGGCGGCATTATCCGGTACCGTTAAACTGAATCTGCCGCTGGCATCGGTTACCGTTCCGGTGGTAGTGCCCTGTATCAGAACAGACACACCTGTCAGCGGTTCGTTACGCTGGTTGGTAACGGTTCCCGTAAGTATGTGGTCAAAAACTTTGTAAGATGTTATAACAGTTTTGGTGTTGACAGGGCCTGTCTTTTCATTTGCATTGCTATTTGGTGTAGCTTGGATGGCATTGGATAAAGAAAGCGCAAGCATGGTTGAAACGCACATGGTTCCTGTAAACCTGTATCGATAGGTAACAAGCGGGTTCATAAGCATAATAGTATTTATTTGTATGGGTAGAATGAATTGATATGAAAATTGCCAGCAAAGAGCCGGCTTCCTTTTAAGAAGCTTTTTGATGCGGATGAATGATTATGTTTCAATAGCAATCTTTTTTGGCAGCTTAAATTTAAGGTATATTATCGGTATTAGTTTTTTTAAAGGAATCATGTGCTGTCAGCGATCAGCATTCAGCTGGCAGCAGGAATATAGCATAATGATATGCGCGTTCTGCTTTAATTTGAAAAAACAGTTTCTTTACAACTTATTTAATCTTTATTATTCGGAAATGTCTTTCTTTTGTAAATAAAAGGAGTTATCAAGCTTTAACTTCTCACAACATTAAACGTAAACCTGGTCATATGAGAAAATTCTTCTCTGTTTTAATAGTGGCAATTGCCATCATTGCTAGTTGTATTTCATCTAAAATTCTTGCGCAATCACCCGGAGCAGGCACATCAGCTCCTGAAACGAAATTGCAACCTCAACCCGT
>CAXSIE010000194.1:3850-5739 GCA_964237295.1 uncultured Flavihumibacter sp.
ACGAGATGCGTGTTTATTACGCAGCTCCCGGAAAGCTGGAGGATCTCAATACCCGTTTCCGAAATAACACCATGCGCATTTTTACAAAACATGGCATGACAAACGTTGGCTACTGGATTCCTATCGATAACCCGGAAAACAAACTGGTCTATATACTTTCTTACCCCAGTCGTGAGGCACGGGAAGCATCATGGAAAGCTTTCAGTGCTGATCCCGAATGGCAGGCAGTAGCAAAAGCATCAGAAGCCAACGGTAAAATTGTATTGAAAGCAGTAAGTACTTTTATGCTTGCCACAGATTATTCTCCTCTTTTAAAAATGATGACGAGCCCGCAACCACGTACTTTCGAATTGCGTACATATACTACGTCCGCAGGTAACCTCCAGAATTTACACGAACGTTTCCGCAGCCATACCATGAAACTTTTTGAGAAGCACGGCATCACAAATATTGCCTACTTTCAGCCAATGGATAGCAGTGATGGAAGCAAGAGTAATAAGCTCATTTATTTAATTGCTCATAAGGATAAAACAACCGGTGATGCATCATGGAAAGCTTTCCGGGATGATCCGATTTGGATAGCTGCGAAAAACGCTTCAGAATTAAAGGGTGGCGGTTCACTTACTACCAATGTTGAATCGGTATTTATGATGCCGACTGACTACTCGCCCATTAAATGATAGATTTCAAACGCTGTTGTTAAATAGACTTTTTTAGTTTCGTTTCAAACACCCTTAATGTTTTGTTGCCGGTATGCTCACTGTATATTTCTTACTGTCTGCAGTAACCGCAACATTATAAAAGCATAGCTTGAATAATGTATTTGTCGTTGATTTATCTACGGCACTTTGATGAAATGAAAAACAACGCTGCTCCTCTTGCTATTTCAGCCATATTGGTGATGACAGTATTTCGAAGTAAAAATTTTTTTGCAACGTCACCTGAAGATTCTTTTGTCAAAAGGAAATTTCACTATCTCAATCATTTTGATAGTATGAAATTCCTCGTGTCTGGGATTAATAAGGAAATTAAAATCACCGGATGTTACAGATGAGGGAATTTGCAGTAAACAATGTTTATTATCAGCAGCAAAACTGTCTCCGATTATCTGAGTGGATGTCAGGTAGGGAAAATTGTTCCAGTTTGTCGGTAAATCTGCGATATTAATTTTTTGCAGGGATATATCATCAGGAACAAAAATAGACATCATAACATAATCGTCCGGTAACGTTGCTAATGTTAAGTGTACGGCAACTTCAGCCATTGCCAAAGATCGATTGGCTGCCGTGTAAATAAGTTCAACTCCTACAGAATTCCACCTGGCACCCTTTAATGCAGCTCCTTTACCGGTTAGGCTTGCAAACTTTTGCCTGGCAAGTCTATACACTTCCATTAAGCTAAAATTCCGTAATTGATTCTGAAAAGTTCTCCAATCACCATTTCTTTACCATATGAATCTGTTAGTAATTGGATGGGTTTACAATTACCTAATGCAAAATTTGGCGTACCTAACCACAATTTAAATTTTTCCATGTCTTCAAAAACGTCTAATCCGATATTTGTTACTTCTGCCATCTCAATTATCTTCTCTGACTGAGTAGATTTGAAGTTTTTCGAGCGCTGTTTATAACGTTGTAATGACTTAGAAGAAATATCCAAGATATTTGCCCAATCACTTTCACTGAAAGGGCTATAAAGTTTAATTAAATCAAAGAATGAATAGGGAATACCTTCCTTGATTACCTGCACTATAAGCATTCTGTCTGAAAAAAAGTCTGAAAATGTTGAACTTCCTCCTGAATCAGGACTGCTATCATTCTTAGCTCTAAGACTCTTAATGATAGCGCTGATTTCTCTGTCTAACTTACGTTTAATATTTATTTGCACCT
>CAXSIE010000194.1:5749-7204 GCA_964237295.1 uncultured Flavihumibacter sp.
TAATTTAAGACATTTGTCTCCAAATATAGGACAATTTGATGGTTATCAATACTACTCCTACCGTAAGGCAGGTAACGTTAGAACCTGAAGCAATAAAGACTCAATCCCGTCAATCGATTTTAAAAGAAAGCTCTTATTAAAGTTCAGGAAACATATCTTGTCAGGTCTTCGAAGTAATTTGGCATTTCAACATGAATCAACGGATTCTGTAAACTTTGGGGATGCGTTAGGTTAATTAATGGCTTTCATTCGTTTACCGTCACCAGGCCTGTGTAAGAACAGCAGCACTTAAGAAGATTAGGAATTAAAAAGGTGGCCCGTTGCCAGGCCACCTCTTGGTATTTAATAACTATACAACCACTTTTGCAGCAATGCCAGGTACATTTTTTACACCTGACCTGCTAACGGTCATGTGTAAATTATACAGCATTCCCTTTAAGCATCGAAGGTCTCCTTTCTCGATGCATCCTGCCAAACCCGGCAACAGGAAACGCCTGACCTTGTCACTGTGCAGATCAGGCAAGGCCAAAGCGGCCAAGATTCATCACCTTTGTCCATGCCGTTATAAAGTCCCGCACGAATTTATCCTGAGAATCACTACATGCATAAACTTCCGCAATAGCGCGGAGTTCTGAGTTGGAACCGAAGATCAGATCAACACGGGTGCCGGTCCACTTGAGGTCGCCAGTCGTCCGATCACGACCCTGAAAAAGATCACTGGCATGCGAAACCGCTTTCCACCTCGTACTTATGTCGAGCAGGTTAACGAAATAGTCATTGGTCAGTGCTTCCGGGCGCTTCGTGAAAACGCCCTTTTGAGAGTGGTCGAAGTTTGTGTTAAGCACACGCATGCCACCCACAAGCACCGTCAACTGCGAAGTAGTCAGCGTCAATTGTTGTGCTTTGTCTATCAACATATCCTCGGACGGAGACTTATGTCTGGCGTTCAGGTAGTTTCGGAACCCGTCTGCACCTGGTTCCAGGGCATCAAATGATTGCACATCTGTTTGTTCTTGCGACGCATCAGCACGTCCCGGTGTGAAGGGCACCGTTACCTCGCGACCGGCATTCTTAGCCGCTTGCTCAATGCCAACACATCCACCCAGCACGATCAGGTCGGCGAGTGAAATCATCGTATCGCCGGACTGTGCGCTGTTGAAATCATTTTTAATGCCTTCAAACGTCGTTAGTATGGTAGCCAGTTGAGCCGGATTGTTGGCTTCCCAATATTTCTGCGGTGCCAGGCGAAGACGGGCACCATTGGTGCCACCGCGTTTATCCGAGTTACGGTACGTGGAGGCTGAGGCCCAGGCGGTAGTTACCAGTTGAGACACCGACAATCCGGAAGCAAGAATCTTACCCTTCAGGGCAGCGATTTCCTGATCATTAACCAGTTTGTGCGTAACGGCGGGTACCGGATCCTGCCAGAGCAGTTCTTCCGCAGGCACTTCCGGA
>CAXSIE010000194.1:7230-9131 GCA_964237295.1 uncultured Flavihumibacter sp.
CCCATATCGCGGTGCGTTAGCTTAAACCAGGCCCGCGCGAAAGCGTCGGCAAAATCATCCGGATTCTCGTGGAAGCGTCTTGAAATTTTTTCGTAATCAGGATCTGCCTTCATAGCCAGGTCTGTCGTTAGCATAAAGGGCGCATGACTCCTTGATGGGTCGTGCGCATCGGGTACTGTACCAGCGCCTGCCCCATCTTTCGGTTGCCACTGATGTGCTCCGCCCGGGCTCTTCGTCAGTTCCCAGTCGAAACCGAACAGGTTGTTGAAATATTCATTGCCCCACTTCGTTGGCGTTGTGGTCCACGCTCCTTCAAGCCCGCTGGTAATCGTATTAACTCCATTTCCACTGCCAAAGGTGTTTTTCCAGCCAAGGCTTTGCTCCTCAATGCCTGAACCTGCGGGCTCACTACCAACGTACTGGCCCGGATCGGCAGCACCGTGGGTTTTGCCGAATGTATGACCGCCCGCAATAAGGGCGACAGTTTCTTCGTCGTTCATAGCCATGCGGCCAAAAGTCTCGCGGATGTCATGAGCTGCGCCAAGCGGATCAGGATTCCCTTTCGGCCCTTCCGGGTTCACGTAGATAAGCCCCATATGGGCGGAACCAAGAGGTTGCTCCAATATGCGTTCACGACCTTCGGGATACCTTACATTGTCTCCCATCCATTTGGTCTCAGAACCCCAATAGACATCTTCTTCAGGCTCCCAAACATCCTCCCGTCCGCCACCGAAGCCGAACGTCTTGAAGCCCATTGACTCAAGGGCACAATTACCGGTAAGAACCATCAGGTCGGCCCATGAAAGCTTCCTGCCGTATTTTTGTTTTATCGGCCACAGCAGCAATCGGGCTTTGTCGAGGTTTGCATTGTCATTCCAGCTGTTAAGTGGCGCAAAGCGCTGGGCGCCGGAACTGGCGCCACCACGGCCATCACCGATGCGGTAAGTACCTGCGCTGTGCCAGGCCATCCGGATGAAGAAAGGTCCATAATGACCGTAGTCTGCCGGCCACCAATCCTGGGACGTGTTCATCAGGTCAAAAATATCTTTCTTCACGGCAGCCAGATCAAGGGTTTTGAATTCCTCGGCGTTCTGACGCAGTATATTCAATCTCAACATGCTTGGCCACCAGTCGCGGTTTCTCGTGCCACCGCCGGCACTTTTGTTTAAAGCGCCACTCGTAAACGGGCACTTGCCTACGGTATTGACTTTGCTTTCATCATTGACGTCCCATACTGTTGTATCCGGACTTCCGTTATTTTCCATTTTTAGTAGAGTTTTATAATGATGAATCAAATTTAAAGTAATCCTGAGAATAGTTTTTATCTATTGTTTTTATAAGTTGATACGGTACGCATTGCTTTGTCATAATCATGGATCAGATAATAAACATGGAACCTTTTGGCCAGGCTAGTTTTTGGGCCAGTTCCAACTCCATAGTAGCATAGTGGATCGCTTTTTCTTTGCTGGACTGCTGATAATATGCAACTACCTTTTCCAGTAAATTCACCTTATTGGTATCTGGCGTGGCCGTTTCAAGCTGTTTCAGCAGTTGATCTACGTTTGATTGTAGCGGGTTTTGCGCCTGAAGCAACAAGACCGGCAACAGCAACAATAAATGGAAGGCTATGCGTTAGCATACTTTCCAGGTGGTTTTGCGCATATAAACAGTTTTAATAAATCTTTGGTTGATATTTCCCAAAACAACAGTGGAAAAGTTACTCTATTTCAAGATACACATTTCCAATTGGTGGGTGAATTAATTTCAGGTAAGTAAAGCCCGGCTCCTGCGGTTGCATCGTTACTTTCCTGCATACTTGTATCCAATACACCCCAAATATCCTATCTTTCAAAATGCAGCACCAAGAATTTGAACCTCCTGAAGGGCTACAGGATACCATA
>CAXSIE010000195.1:0-230 GCA_964237295.1 uncultured Flavihumibacter sp.
TATAATTAACATTAGTTCAATGATGGGAATGTTTGGTCCTGATTATTCAAACTACGAGGGAACCGATATGCCCAAAAGCCTGCCACCCGACTACTTTTTTCATAACGCTGGTTTGATCAATCTAACTCGTTTTATGGCTCAAAATTATGCAGGCAAAAATATCCGGGTTAATTGTATCAGTCCGGGCGGTTTATTTAATAACCAACCCGAACGTTTCATAGAGAATTACA
>CAXSIE010000195.1:289-9037 GCA_964237295.1 uncultured Flavihumibacter sp.
GGTGGTGCTGCTTTCTTCAAAAGCAGGAGAATACATTAATGGCGAAAATATACTGATGGATGGCGGCCTGAATGCTTAATAACAACTCGATATCATTGACTTTGAGAAGATATAAATATGCTAACTGATATGGAAATGCCGAAAACAATATTGAGCTTGGCCGGTAAAGACATCTGGGTTGTTGGCGGCGCAGGCTACCTCGGCCAGGCAACCGTTGAATTATTACTTAAAGCCGGTGCAAAGGTTTTATGTGTAGATCTGGAAGACAGGGCCGCACAGTTTGCACAAACTATTAACAACGCGAACCTGAGCGCGGCCACACTGGATGTGCGCAAAGGCGATGATATTAAGCTTTTTGTTGATTCAGAAAGCAATAAGCGCGGCATACCGCAAGGCCTGGTGATCCTTACTTTTGGCTCCACATCAAAACATTTTGAAGATTTGACCGAGAAGGATTTTGACGAAGTAAACCATTCCGGACTGACTGCAACCTTTTTGCTTGCCCGGGAAGTTGGGATAGCTATGGAAAAAGAAGGACAGGGCAGCATTGTGCTGTTCTCCAGCATGTATGGATCAGTATCGCCGGATCCTAGGGTATATGAATTGCCTATGAACATCAATCCTATTGAATATGGCGTTGGCAAGGCCGGTATTGTACAAATGACGCGTTATCTGGCCGTGCATTGGGGTAAAAAAGGCGTACGTTGCAATTGCATATCGCCGGGGCCATTTCCAAAACCGCAGGGACAGGAAAAAAATCCTGAATTTACTGAAAGACTGGCGTATAAAGTACCAATGGGCAGGGTTGGCCGTCAGCATGAAGTAGCTGGTGCAGTTGCCTTTTTTTTATCAGATGCAGCATCATATGTCACAGGACAAAACCTGTTTGTTGACGGTGGTTGGACTGCCTGGTAAAATCAATTTAATACTGCAACATACCATGAAACTTTCCACGATCATTTTTACTTTTTTTATGATGACAGGCATAGCGGCCGATTCACAAAACCGGGTAACTATTACCAACGCGGGCTATAACGGTAATAATATAATTGACCTTTTAGCAAGAGTAGACAAGGACGCATTATCTAAAAAGCCGCAATTGGTGGTGCTGATGGTGGGAACAAACGACATGTTGAACCAACGCAATATGCTTACAGTACAGGAGTATAAAAAGAACTATCAGAAGCTTATCACTGTAATAAAAAAGGATGCTGAACTTGTTCTGATGACGATCCCGCCAATCAATACCGAATATTTATTACAACGGGTAGACCCTAAAATATATGCACCGGCAGGACCGCAAGCGCGGGTTGATTCGGCTAATGAGGTTATCAGGGACCTGGCTGTAAAAAACAAATGCCATTTAATTGATTTGAATAAGATATTGATAGCCTGCGGCGGCTCCACGAACGATACAGCGTCCCTTTTTCAGAATGTGCTCAATTTTAATATAAATGACGGTGTGCATCCTACCGTTAATGGTTATCGTGTTATTGGTACGGCGGTATACCAGGCAATCGTTAATACCCAACCGGGGGTTACTAATATTGTATGCTTTGGAGACAGCATCACCTTTGGCTATAAGATGCACGGAGAAGGAACTATCACCGGTGATTGTTACCCGGCAGTACTTAGCCGAATGTTTAACCAATAGCCAATTTAACCACGGAGGCAGGAAGGCACAGAGAAACACGGAGATGTTTTTTATTTGGATTGCAGGTACCAGCAGAAGACTTAAGTAAATGATAAAGCTTTTGTGTACCTCCGTGCCTCCCTGCCGTGGTTCAACCTTCACTCTTTAAGGTCAACGGCACCGGTTTCATCAATACTTAATTTATAAAACTTACCCCGATAGTTTTGCGGAATTCGGTAGGTGTCATGTTTTTAAAGCGTTTGAATCGCCTGTTAAAATTGGCCAGGTTGTTAAACCCGCTTTCGTAGGCAATTTCCACAATGTTATAATCGTCATCAGCCAGTAGCTTGCATGCATAGCCTATTCTAACCGTATTTAAATATTCAACAAAGGTTACCCTGAAATGGTCTTTAAAGAAATTACAGAAGGTAGTTACCGCCATGTTGGCAACAGAAGCAACCTCGGGCAGGGTAATTTCCTTATCGAAATTCCGCATAATGTATTCAGTCACCTTGCCAAAGCGGTCTGACGCCTTTAGCTCCACCTGAGCATATGCCGGGCTGGCCAGTACCTTGTACTCTGTTGACGTGGCCAGTATATCAAAAATTTCAAATAAGGCCGAAAGCCTTTGTAGCCCGTTCATGGTTATCATACCCTTCATCAGGTTGTTGATCCTTGTCCGGGATTCACCATAGTACGCCAAACCTCGTGATGACATTCTTAAAATATTCTTGAAATTCTCCATTTCAGGAATACTTAAAAACTTTTCGCCTAGAAAACTGTCCATAAAGTGTATTACAATGGCATCAGCCTGATATCCGGCTTCACCATTAATAAATTGCGGATCATTTATCCAAACATGAGGTATGCCCGAACCCATAAAAACAAGGTCGTCTTCATTGAAATAACCAATATGATCGCCTACCATCCGGCGCCCGGCAGAGCGTAAAACCAATACCAATTCGAACTCCGGGTGAAAGTGCCATGGGCAGGGAAAATACTGCCCGGTTTCGCGAAATACAACAAATGATTTATCAAAATCCTGCGGTAGCCGTTGTTCTATAGCTTTCATTTTGATTGATTTGTTATTAATACAACGTTACCAAAATTATCTTTAATTCTCCGTTCTGACAGCGCATTATGAAAGATAATATTAGTAATAGATAGGAAAGTAATAGTTAACTAAAGCGTCCGGGGTTACTTTTGATTTAAGAAGATAATATGATGATTACATACCTATTACTACTAAATAAACAGGACGCATGAATAAACAAAAAATAATTCATCCTGACCGCCAATCAGGTTTTGATACAGGTGCATATTCTGATGGCGTAATGGTGGACGATTTGCTTTTCGTAAGTGGTCAGGCAGCGGTTGACTTTAAAACTTCTAACTTTATTTTGGGCACCATTGAAGAAGAAACCATCCGTACGCTGGATAATATTAAAGCCATTATAAGTGCCGCAGGCGCCACCATGGACGACGTTGTGAAGTGCACTGCCCATCTGGCCGACATTAATGATTTTGACCGTTACAATAAAGTGTATTCAACATATTTTACAGGTATAAAACCTGCGCGTACTACCGTACAATCGGTCCTGGCAGAAAACTTAAAAGTAGAGATAGATTGCATTGTTAAAATACCACGTAAATAAATGAATATACTAAAAACAAATCCTGCGGATATCGAGGTCGGGGTAGTTGGGATGGGACTAATGGGTTGTAGCATTATTGTATCCCTGCTGGCATCGGGCCACAATGTCAAGGCGATAGCACCTATTCCTGCCGATTTTGTTGATGCTAAAAATAGAATAAAGGAACAACTGATCAATTGCGACCAGGCAGGCTTGCTGAAAAATAGTGTATCCCGCTATATCAGTGCGCTTGAAATAAGTATGAATTATAATGCCCTGGCCAATTGCGGCCTGGTGATAGAGTGTGTGGTAGAGGATATTAATATTAAAAGCCAGGTTTATAAAAAGATTACGGATGCCGTATCTGATGTTGCCGTAATAGCCAGCAATACCTCTGCTATTGCCATTACACGTTTACAAAAACTGGCCGCAGTACCAGAAAGATTTATAGGGATACATTTTTCAGAGCCCGCTTATACTACCCGTTTTATGGAGATCACCTGCGGTGAACTCACAGATGCCAAATACGCAGACTGGGTGTTCACCCTGGCACATTGCTGGGGAAAGGAGCCTACTTTATTAAGAAAGGATATCAAGGGGTTTATCACCAATCGTTTAATGTATGCTGTTTACAGGGAAATTTTCCATTTGATAGAAAGTGGCAAAACCAACATGGAAGATGCGGACAAGGCGTTCAGGTATGATGTAGGGTCGTGGATCACATTAATGGGTTTGTTTAGAAGAATTGATTATACAGGACTGGAAGATTATTCTGCCATATTTAAAAGCCTGTTCCCGCAATTGTCAAACACTGAATATGTACCAGAGGTCATGGATAAAATCGTTGAGGATAATGACCGCGGTATACAAAACTTAAAAGGATTATATACTTATACCAGCAAGGAGGCAAAGGAATGGGAAGAAGCATTTGCCGCATTTAATGAAGAGATTTTTCGCCTGGCCGTGTCATACCCGGTTAACATCCCTGAAAAAGAAAAAATATTGATTTAATTCATCTTAAAAAGACTAGCTGTTTACCATGGAAATTAAAAGCTATGATGGATCTGCTCAGTTGCTCGAGCGGGCAAAGAAGGTTTTGGCTGGTGGCGTTTCCTCCGAATTCAGGAAGTACAGCTATCCGCATGCTTTGTTTTATACACATGGCAGCGGCAGCCGGGTATACGATGTGGACGGAAATGAATATCTTGATTTTACACTCAGCCAGGGCCCTTTAATATTGGGGCACTCGCACCCATACGTTTTACAGGCCGTATACGAATACTCGGCACCCGGTCAGTTATTTGCCGGTCAGCATATCCGTGAAATTGAATTAGCCGAAAAAATCAATCAGCTTATCCCGGCTGCCGAGTTAATGCGTTTTTGCCTTGACGGATCAGAAGCCGTCCATACCGCATTTAGAGTAGCCCGGGCAAAAACCGGTAAACAGAAGTTTCTCCGGTTTGAGGGGCATTACCACGGTTGGTTAGATAATGTGTGCTGGGGTATTTCAACGCCCTCGGTGGAGGCATTGGGCAGCCGGGAAGAACCTAATGTTTTTCCATGGACTGCCGGCTTACCCCAAAACACCAGAGATGAGTTTATTACAATACCATGGAACGATGCCTCGCTTTTAAAAAATACGGTAGAAAAACATCACCTTGAACTGGCTGCAATCATTACCGAGCCGGTAATGTGCAATAATGGTTGCATCATGCCGCAGGATGGCTTCCTGCAAACCATCCGGGAATTATGTAACCGCTATAACATGGCTTTTATACTGGATGAAGTTATTACAGGTTTCAGGCTTTCGTTAGGCGGGGCGCAGCAATACTTCGACATTAAACCTGATATGGCCATTTTTGCCAAAGCCATTGCCAGCGGATATCCCATAAGTGCCATAGTTGGTACCAGGGAATGGATGGGATTGATTGAGGATGCAAAAGTAATACATGCCGGTACAATGAATTCAAGCAATGCAACTATAGCTGCGGCCCTGGCTACCATACAGGTGCTTGAAAAAGAACTTCCCTACGACAGGATGTTTACATTAGGTAAAAAATTAATGGCCGGAATTAAGAATGCTGCCGCTAAAACCGGGCATCAATTACTGGTACAAGGTCCCGGGCCAATGTTTAATATCGCCTTTACCGATGCTTATGAACTTAAAGATTACAGGGATGCCCTTGCAACCGATAAAGCTAAACTCGGGAAATTTATTGCAGCAATGCATAACCGGGGGGTACGCATTATTAGCCGTGGGCTCTTTTATATTAGTGCCGCCCATACCGATGATGATATTAATTTGACTATTGAAAAATCACAGGAGGTTTTAAAAGGGCTTTAATAAACCTGAACAGATTGCAAAGGATATCTTAATGAAAAAATCAATAAAACCTACCGACCCCGTTTTGCTTATTGGCGACAGTGATTTGGTTGCAAGCACGGCCGTTTGTTTGCTTGCAGCGGGTCATATGGTGAACGTATGTACACAAAATACAGCTGAATTCAATCAGTTGTTGAACAAGTACATAACCAGTCAGGGTAAGGAGCTGCCGGTGAACGAAAAACTATTAGTTGGAACTGTTTTAATGGCATTTCCAAAATGCAGCCTGGTCATAGCAATAACCCGTGAAAATGAAGACGTGAAAAAGAACTTGCTGCAAAAGCTGCTCCCTGTTATTAATAATGATTCGATAGTAGCAATAAATACGGAAAGTATAAACCTGGAAACTTTGCAGGAGGGGTTTGATGCGCCGGAAAGGCTGATAGGGTTAAACTGGACCGAGCCCGCACATACCACCTTTTTCCTTGAAATCATCTCGGCGGAAAATAGCCAGGAAGCCGCAAAAAATATATCCATTCTTGCCAAATTGTTTTGGTCGAAAGACCCTTATCTGGTTAAAAGCGATGGCATACGCAGCCGGTTAGTAAGCGCCATGGCCCGCGAAGCTTCTTTTTTGATTGACAACGGCTATGCATCGATAGAAGATATTGACCGTGCCTGTAGAAACGACGCCGGTTATTATCTGCCATTCTGCGGTAATTGCCGTTACATGGATTTGATGGGTACTTATGCCTATGGTAGGGTAATGAAGGACCTTAACCCCGATCTTTCAAAAGATACCCAAATACCCGGATTCATGGATAAAGTGTTGAAGGATGGCGGCACCGGTATTAAAAACAAAAAGGGCTTCTACAGTTATACGGAGGCTGAGGTGGAGAAATGGAAGGATACAATGGACAAATTCAGCTATCAGATAAAGTCTATCATAGAAAAATATCCCTTTAATTATAACAAGGAAACATACACCGATTAATATGGAGAGGCCGTTTATAGTTGACGCGCATTTGGATCTTGCTATGAATGCCCTGGAATGGAACAGGGATCTTTCCCGCCCTTTATCTGAGATCAGGCAGCGGGAAATGTTTATGAAAGATAAGCCCGACCGTGGCAAAGGAACGGTTTGCCTGCCCGAGCTAAGAAAGGGACGCGTTGGGTTGATTGTGGCTACACAGCTGGCACGTCATACGCCTCCCGGCAGTGCTTTACAAGGCTGGAACTCCCCGCAACAGGCATGGGCGATGACGCAGGCGCAACTATGCTGGTACCGCGAAATGGAGAAGCTGGGTGAGATGACACAAGTTGCCAGTCTGAAGCAGCTCAACACGCATTTGGCATTGTGGGATGACGCTGAAATTGATGATGATCAAAAGCCGATCGGCTATATTCTGAGTCTGGAAGGAGCCGATTCGCTGGTGGATATTGATTACCTGCATACCGCTTACGGCTACGGCCTTCGTGCTTTGGGGTTATCTCATTTCGGCCCGGGCCGCTATGCTCCCGGTACAAAAACGGAAGGCCCGCTAACACCTAAAGGTGTTGAACTGCTAAAAGAAATGAACACCTTAAATATGATACTTGATGTAACCCATCTTACTGACAAAGGCTTTAACCAGGCGCTTGATCTGTATCATGGCCCAGTTTGGGCAAGTCATCATAACGTTAGAAAAATAGTGCCGAATCAACGGCAGTTGGCCGATGAGCAAATCAAGCAACTAATAAACCGAGGAGCGATTATCGGTGGGATGCTGGATTGCTGGGCTATGGATATCCGTTTTATTGATACAATATCCGACCCATGGCAACTCGACATAAAGCTGGAACAGCTGGCCGACCATTGGGACCATATTTGCCAGATTGCAGGTAACACCCTCCACATTGGCATAGGTAGCGACCTGGATGGAATTTTCGGTACGGAGCAATCTCCCTGGGACCTGGATTCCATAGCCGATTTGCAAAAATACCAGGATATACTTTCACGCAGGGGCTATACTGCCCAGGACATCCAGAATATATTTAGCCGGAACTGGCTTCGGTTTCTGGAAAAGGCCTGGTCTTAACTTAAAAATTCAACCAATGGATTTTAAACAATTTTTAGCCGGTGCCGCCAATGTAGATATTACTCCGCCTTTGGGTACCTACATTAACGGTGATTTCGTTGCGCACTACGCGCAATTCATACATGATCATTTGCATGCACGTGCATTAGTATTTCAAAAAAATGAAACCCTGATAGCCCTTGTGGTAGTGGATATCTGCGTAATGCCAAAGGAATTTGTTGACAAGATAAAAGCTGAAATAACCAGGCAGACCGGCATTCAACCGGGCAATATCCTCCTGTCAAGTACGCACACGCACGCTGCCGGGTCCATAGCATCAGTTTATCTGGGCGCCGCAGATTTACAATATATGAATAAGCTGCCTGCATTTATAGTTAGATCGGTAGTGCTGGCTAAGCAAAAGTTGCGCACGGCAAAAGTTGCATGGGGAGGTGTGGATGTGCCTGAGCACCTGCTTTGTCGCCGCTATAAAATGAAAGATTCCTATGAACCTCGCAACCCCGTTACGGGAGGCCTCGACAAAATAAAAACGAATCCATTTGATGGCGGAAACTTAATTGAATACGGAATATCAAAGACAGATCCCCAGGTAGCTTTTTTAGCCATCAAAGGTACTGACGACCAGTGGATAGGCGTATTGGCCAACTACTCCTTGCACTACGTGGGCGACTGGGATAACGGCACTATCTCTGCCGATTATTTTGGTGAATTCTCGAGGCAGTTGCAAGCCAGTCTTAACGCGGGGGATGACTTTGCAGGCGTAATGAGTAATGGAACAAGCGGCGATATTAATATCTGGGACTTTTTAAAGCAAAAAGATTACCCCATCGGCAACTTTCAAAAAAGCAAATTAATTGGCGGCGACATTGCTGATAAAGTATTCTGGCAGCTCCAGCAAGTGCAATGGGATAGTGATCCTGCCTTGTCGGTGCAGTACACCGAAATGGAACTGCGTTTGCGTAAACCAACACCTGCTGAATTGCAAAGGGCCGAGGCTATTGTAATGGAAAGCAATTACGAACAAATGCAGATCGATAATGAAAACTTGGTCCGGCTTTATGCACGAGAGCAGGTTTTGCT
>CAXSIE010000196.1:0-5379 GCA_964237295.1 uncultured Flavihumibacter sp.
AATAACAGAACAGGTTTCCAATTTGTTTATCCTTAAAGCATGCTCCATCCTTACAATAAGTTCTTCCATACTGAATGGCTTGCGGATAAAATCATTGCCCCCACTTCGAAAGCCTTTTATCAAATCTTCAGTTTGAGTTTTAGCTGTTAAAAAGATCAATGGTATGCTGTTGTTTTCCCTGCGTATTTCTTCAGCCAGCTCGTACCCGTTTTTATTAGGAAGCATTATATCCAGAACACAGCTGTTTGGTTGCATTTGCTTGAACACATTCAATACATTCGCACCATCAGCTTCCATGATAACTATCTTGCCCAGGAACACTTCGTCTTCAACATATAGCACTTTAATATTCATACAAGTTTCTACTGAGGTAGCCGGATGCCGATTTTCCTAATTCGCCGTTTATCATCAAACCAGATCTCATCCATTTCTTTATAGGGTATATGCACTGTAAAAACACTGCCCTTTCCATATTCACTATCCACTTCAATAAACCCATGGTGACGTTGGATAATATGATTTACATAGCTTAAGCCCAATCCATATCCTTTTATATTGTGTACGTCGTCTGTTGGTACGCGGAATAATTTTTCAAATACACGCTTCCTGTATGCTGCCGGTATGCCGATCCCATCATCCGTTACTTTAAGTTCAATATGCATTTTATGAGATTTGAGCGAAATCTCAATTACCGGATTTCCCTTTTTATATTTAAGGGCATTGTCTAAAAGATTGTACAGCACACTGGTAATATGCATCCTGTCGGCTTCTATAGTATAGTCGTCGCCTTCAGCCAGGAGGGTTACAACAGCCTTTTGTTTGTTAACCTGCAACTGCATTACAGACAGCACTTCTTCAATTAAAGCTTTAAGGTCAAAACTTTCTTTTTTTAATTCCACCTCACCGTTTTCAAACATGGAGAGTCTTAAAACTTTATCTACCAGCAGGGATAAACGTTGCAGTTCCGAAGCGGATATATCAAGATATTCTTTTGTTTTAAGCGGATCGTGTATGGCATTAAAATTCCGCAATGCTTCAATAGCAACATTCACTGTTGCTATTGGCGTTTTAAGCTCATGCGTGATATTGCTGATGAATTCGTTTTTAACGGCGGCAAGGCGTTGCTGCGCCAGAAGATTACGGAATAGAGAAGTAAAAGTGATAATGGTAAACGCAATCAGTAATAACGATATTAATACAGGCAGTATTAATTTTTTTATAAGATATTGAAAAGGAGCATTGAATTCAGCCTGGTAAGCATAAGATTTTGATAATCCTACAAAAGTAACATTCGTCTTAAGTTCACCCGGTTTCATT
Organism: uncultured Flavihumibacter sp.; assembly: GCA_964237295.1. Taxonomy (GTDB): domain Bacteria; phylum Bacteroidota; class Bacteroidia; order Chitinophagales; family Chitinophagaceae; genus JADCRZ01. The sequence continues at coordinate 1,318 of CAXSIE010000196.1, forward strand.
TTGGGCGGTTTTAAGCCGGCGGCTTTGCCAGATATATATTTTAATGTATAACCGATATTGATACTGTTCTTCAGTAATTCTGCCTTGTATGCTGAATCAATTTTTTTCAATGGTAAAGAATCGTTGACATTGCTGTTAGCTGAAAAATATTTAAGCATTACAGGTAACCGGGATAGTGGTGCAGGCATATTTAAAGAATCTTCTGCGAATGAACCCGTATTATCTTCCTGAAGGTTTTGTGTATGCAGTGAAATGATGATATGCTTTTTACCGGTATCCGTTTTCATTACACTTTTTATTTGCATCGAATCATCGATCACGGTTTTAATCTTATTTATTACATCAAAAGCAAACAGGTTATCGGGGTCTCCCTGCTTAAAAAGCGCTGTATCGTTTTTGTATCGTTGCAGCTGCAGCCTGTACACCACATCACGAAACAACACATCTGTTTCCCTGCGCAAAGCTTCCTGTTCCTGATTATATAACCTGGTTAACCAGTAACATTGAAATGTCGCAATAAGAATTATAGTAGCTATCATCAACCCTTTGGAAAATATAAACCTGTTCATGTTTATAAATTAAAATTCTGTTATAATATCAACCGGCTATTCAACCTTATACAAAAGTAGATAACTCCATCAACGCAAGGTGAAAACATTAACCTTAATTAACCATACTGAAAGAATGGTTAACCAGGCCTGCATATAATTTTGTTTTAAAATTTATATTATGAAAAAAGTACTATTCAGTATGATCATGTGTTTGCAATTGCTTTTTCTTCACGCTCAACAACAGGGAACCATTACCTACGAAAGAAAGATTAACCTGCACCGTAGAATGGAAGATGAACAGATGAAAGCAATGGTTCCCGAATTCAGATCAACAAAGCATCTGCTGCTGTTCAGCGACAGCATCTCAGTTTACAAAACCGTTAAGGAAGAGGTGTCTCCTGATCCTTTTGATAATAACGGTGGTGGCGGACCAAGGATGATGATCCGCATCGGCCCCGGTGAGAATGGTATCATCTATAATAACTTTGCTACTAAGCAGATTGCAGAACAAACTGAATTTGCAGATAAGAATTATATCATTGATGATACCATTAAATCGCAACCATGGAAGTTAACCGATGAAACAAAAACCATCCTAGGCCATAGCTGCAAAAAAGCACTGATGAAAACGTTCAATGGTAACGATGTTACAGCCTGGTATGCGCAGGATATTGCTGTACCGGCAGGTCCTGAAAATTTTAGTGGGTTACCGGGTACGGTGTTGGGGATTGATATGAATAACGGAGAAATTGTTTTTACAGCGATAGCAATAAAATCAGGTATTGACAGGAAGGAGCTGATTGCCCCTAAAACGGGCAAACATATTACCCGCGCTGATTTCCAAAAAAAGATGGAAGAAGTTCTTGGACCCGCCGGGCCCGGTGGCAGGCGGATAATGAGGATGTAGTGTTTTTTAACACAGAGAACAGCCAGAGGTAGGAAACACAGAGGGCGCAGAGGATATTCTCTGCGTGCTCTGTGTTTCCTACCTCTGGCTGTTCTCTGTGTTAAAAAAAATCCCGCAATAGCTGAATCTAATCACCCATCCTCTTCAAAACCGCTCTGGGACCGCCACCCAATCCAACCCTGTTCAAACTGTATGTAAAGCTTACAAGAAAGTAACGGTTAAGCACATTATATCTTTGATCAATAATATAATTCTGGTTAACGCTCCTGGTAATGCCTATGTTCTTATTCAAGATGTCGTACACACTAAATTTTAGCTCAGCTCTCTTATTTTTCATAAAGCCCTTTGCCATAGAAGCATTCCACAAAGGAACTTTTGTATTAAAGCCATCAGCCCTGCCTGTATTCAACACATAATTAAACTGGTTATTAAGCACCAAACCCTCTGGCAGGTAATTGGTAAGGTCTATAGAATATGTCTGCTGAAAATAGTGGTTGTTGAGTTGTGATTGCAACAGGTAACGGGCATTGTTATAGGTTACCCGCACAGCAAGCTGAAGGCTGATGGTGGTATCAATATCGAAATTATAATTAACGCGCGGACCAACAGAGATATTCTTGATAATGCTCCTGTCACCATTTAAAAAGGATATGTTGTGATTGTATAAGATGTTTGATTCCAGTTCCAGCCGGGACCTGAATGTTTTTATTGGAACATCGTAATTTATATTGCCGAATATATTGTAAACGCCATTTGTATTAACAGGCTTTGTAACACGGCTGCCGTTGTTTTTTATATCATCTGCGGAAACGATGGCGCTTTCGTTAACACTTGCATTAAGAAACAGCAACAGATTTTTCCTGGTAGCCATGTTAATGCCGAAATAATTCAGCGTGATGGTATGATTGAATTGCCGTTTAAGGTCCGGGTTGCCTATACTGATATTGAGCGGGTTACTGATATCTGCAACAGGCTGCAACTGTATGATGGAAGGCTGTGTAACGGAAGTGTTATAATCAAAACGCAATGTTTTGGAGCGGCTGAACTGGTATTGATAACTGAGGTTAGGCAATATGTCTGAAAAATGCTGACTGATATTGTTATTATGCATATAGTTAATACCCTGCAATGTTGCATATTGTAGTTGTAAGCCGGCAGAAAACGTAGTGCTGTTCTTATTAGTTCTGAATCTTATTCCGCCGCCGGCATACTTATAATCACTCTTATAGTTGTTACTCAATAATGTATCCGGCATATCATAAAGGCTATTTGTTGAATTATAGTTAAACGTTTTTTTATCGCTTTGTCCTGTATTGATGTTATAATAAGAACTGAATTCCAAAAGAGAATGTTTGCCGGCAGGTTCTGTGTAAACAATGTTGCCGCCTATGTTCCTGGTGATGGCATTTCGGTTGTTTCGTTGATTGATAACAGCCTCAACAGCACTTTGAAAGGGATCATAAAAAGTAGCACGGGATAGCTGGCTGCCTTTTAATGAACTTTGATTGTAACTCATACTGATGTTAGAGGAAATAGTTCGGCCTTTCTTTAGGAACCTTCTTCGCAGTAAAATATTATTGGTAAAATTTACTGCATCAGCGTTAGACGTTAAGAAAGAATAACCATCATTCAATCGTACCTTTTCAGTGTTTTGTGTTTTGTAAGCAGTGCTGCCCGAGGATTTGTTGTTTTGAAAAGTAAGGGCGGGTGTCATTTTAAAAGAAGTAAGAGTGTCCAGCTTCTGGTCGAGTGTAAAACCGAAGCGATGCTGGCTAACATCTTTAATGCTGCTGCTGCTGTCTGCTTCGTTAAAGGGGTTTTGGGGTAACAGGTTTTGTGTAAGTGTTTGCTTATCGGTAAGCAAATGGATGTTACTACCTGTATAGCTTCCGTTAAAATCGGATCTCCGGTTGTTCCGGGTATTGTTATAGTTAACGCCACCCGCATAAGTTGTTGCGATGCCTTGCTGGTTTTGGCCTAGACCCGTTACTGGCAAGCCATTATTATTGTCATCATTATTTTTTATAACAATACCACCGCCGTTACGCATGCCGCGCGATAATTCTCCTGAAAAATTCATGGCGTCTTCCAGGCTGAAACCCTGCCTGTTGTCATTGTTAGCCATCCCGAGGAAGGACAGTTGTTCATCACCTTTAAATTTGTTGATGTTTGCCTGTATGTCGAACTTTTCATGGGCTCCTGCCGCTGCTGTCGTTCTTCCAAACAATGCATTTGATTTGTTTTTTTTGAGTTTTAGATTTATAGTTTTTTCCCTGTTGCCATCATCAACACCTGTAAATTCACTCTGGTCGCTTTTCTTATCAAATACCTGCACTTTATCAATAGCATCTGCAGCAAGGTTTTTTGTCGCCATTTTGGTATCGCCTGTAAAAAACTCTTTGCCATTAACCAAAACGCGGCGAACCGTTTGTCCGTTTACTTTGATGGTTCCATCGTTTTCCACTATTACACCGGGCATTTTTTTCAGCATATCCTCAACAACCGCGTTGGGCTGTGTTTTAAAATTTTCAGCATTGAATTCAAGCGTATCGTTTACGATACTTACAGGTGGCCTTCTTTCGGTTACTGTCACCTGTTCCAGGC
>CAXSIE010000196.1:5389-8999 GCA_964237295.1 uncultured Flavihumibacter sp.
TAAAAATAATACCGATATCGTGGACCGGTTCTTCCGCTTGTAGCGGAAACCATACAGGCAGGTATCCAACATAAGAAACAGCGATAAGATAGCTGCCTTTATTGATGCCGGCAATCTTAAAATTACCGGCTGAATCCGCTCTTGAAAAAGTAACCAGCGTAGAGTCATTTGCTTTCACAAGAGATAGGGTGGCAAAAGAAAGGCCTTTGCCGGAAGCAAAGTCGGCAATACGGCCTTTGATAGCTATTGTTTGTGAAAAAGAGGTAAGGGAGCATATAAAAAAACCGGTAAGAAATAATATCCTGGACATGATTTAAGAGTTTGCTCAAAAGTAGCAGCGCTATTCAGCAAACATGGTTAATGAGCTTTAGAGAAAGGTTAATGAAGGTTAAACTCTTTGTGCTCCTTTAGGCAATATAATTTGAGTTTTTAAAAAGCATCTTTGTTCCAATAATACATTTAATGTATATTGGATAGGGTGCAATAAAAAACTCTTAACATAACTTAATGACATTGCCCTTCGGGGTTACACTTTTTAAAAATGATTCATTGATTTTACTTTATCATTGTCTTTAGATTAATCTTAAAATTTGCTGTCACATGATTATTAAGAAAACAATTATTTTCCTTTTCTTATTTAGCTGCGTTATAGTGCTGCCGGCCCAAAATAAAGTGAGCGTTTCATCTCCTGATGGGCAAATAACTTTTTTGTTTGGGCTTGAGTCCGGGCATCCGGAATATTCGGTTAAGTATAAAAATAAAGCCCTGATAGCACATAGCACCGTCGGTCTTACTTTTATAGAGAATGATTTCTTTGGCAGCAGTATTGGAATCGGGCATATCACAACCGCCGATGGAATGGAGGATTATACGCTGCCGGAAGGGAAAGCCAGCAAAGTGCATGACCCGTATAAAGAAGCGCTTATTCCTATGCAGGAGCGCAGTGTTAAAAAGCGGCTGATCTATTTACATGTTCGCTTATTCAATGATGGCGTGGCGTTTCGTTATGAGTTTCCGAAGCAAAATGGCTGGTTTGATTATACGCTTACTGATGAAAATACCAGTTTCAACCTGGTAGGCAATCCGATTGCAAGAGTAGCTTTCCTGGAGAATTTTACTACTTCCCATGAGCACCGCTATAACGTATCGCCCTTAAAAGACATTAGGAATGATACGCTGATGGATATGCCTGCACTTTTTGAATTTCCCGGAAAAATATATATGGGTATTACGGAAGCCAATCTGGTAAACTATGCGGGCATGTCTCTTATCAAACATAATGAAATATTATCAAGCCAGCTAAGTCCGTTGCCCGGTCAACAGGCTATCAAGGTAAAGGCACTGCTTCCCCATCATACACCGTGGAGGGTAATGATGATAAGCGACCGGATAGGAGCTCTTATCGAATCGAACATCCTTACCAACCTCAGCGAGCCATGCAGGATAAAAGACCTGTCATGGCTAAAGCCGGGGAAAGCAAGTTTTCATTGGTGGAACGGAGACATCATGCCCGACACTACTTTTGAGCCTGGCGTTAATTTCAATTTTAATAAATACTATATTGATTTTTGTTCCAGGAACAACATCCAGTATCATACCATTATAGGTTATAGAACCGTTGCATGGTACCAGAATGACGGGATGGACTACCAGCCGGGGCCCAACACGGATATAACCAGGCCAAGGCCCGGACTGGATATTGAACGGATTTGTGAATATGCAAAAACCAAAGGAGTGGGCATACGATTCTGGGTTCACTGGAAAGCATTGTATACGAAACTGGATACCGCGTTTGCCTTATTTGAAAAATGGGGTATTAAAGGCATGATGGTAGATTTTATGGACAGGGACGACCAGGAAATGGTGAACATACAGGAAGAGATACTTCAAAAAGCCGCCCTTCGTCATCTTGAGATCCAGTTTCACGGTGCATTTAAACCTACTGGTCTTAGCCGCACGTATCCGAATGAATCTACCCGTGAGGGAACGCTTAATTATGAGAACAATAAATGGGGTAACCTTATAACACCGGATGATGATATTCAAATACCTTTTACACGTTTGCTTGCCGGTCCTACCGATTACCATCTTGGAGGCTTCAGGGCAATGCCTCCTTCAAGATACCGGCAATTATATACCAGGCCGCATATGCTGGCGACCCGCTGTCATATGCTGGCGATGTATGTGATCCTGGAAAATCATATGTCTATGGTATGTGACTATCCCCAAGCATATGAAGGCCAGGATGGTTTTGATTTTATCAGGGAAGTTCCAACCGTGTGGGACCAGACCGTAGTGCCTGGCGCCGAAACAGGACAATGGGTTTCCATAGCCAGAAGAAAAGATACGGACTGGTATGTCGGTACCATCACAAACGGCGAAGCAAGAACTGTTACCATTCCGCTTGATTTTCTGCCGGCTGGAAGTTATCATGCAACAATTTACCGGGATGCACCGGATGCCGTAAACAACCCTGATAAATTAACTAAAGAAACAAAAGAGTTTAATTCATCAGAAAAATTGGTATTGAACCTGCCTGCCGGTGGGGGCGCTGTGATCAAATTGCAGGTTAAATAAAGCGGAGTTTCCTTTAGTCTTAACCGGAATCCACAAAGTCCTTAAGCTCCTCGGTAAGGTCTGCAACGGCAGTATCAAAAACAACCATGCGGATTGCATTTGTTAGCGGTTCGTTGTTACTTTTTAGCGGGAAGCAGTTTTATTATTTAAGAACTCTTCAATGATGTTAACTGCATAGGTTTGATTCCATTTACCGTTCTCCAGGTATTCAATTGCGCCAAGATATGCTCCATGTTTGCCCGGAAGGATGGCCAAATCACTATTGGGAATCGTGCGATGCATTTCAACGGAATGTTCCGGGCTGCAAACATCTACGCTACTGCTCATAATCAATGTCGGTGCTTGTATTGATTTCATTTGCTCATTACTCCAGTCTTTAAATACTTTCATTCTCTGAACATCTTTATAAAACATATTCATCAGTCCGTCTGGGTTATTGTTTACAGATAAGTACCCGTCTTTCAACGCCTGAGGCATATCACTGAAGCTAACATGATTAAAGCCTTCCCAGAACTGGGGCGCTACAGCGCTTCTCTTATAAAAAGCTGAACATATTATCAAACGGTCAACAATGGCTGGGTAGTGAATGGCAATTTCAATGGCGGCATGTCCACCATTACTGAATCCTAAAAAGTTGGCTTTTGTTATTTCAAGATTTTTTAACAGTGTTGCCACATCATCTGCGTCCTGTTTAAATGTTAAGCCGGTGTTCTTATCATTTGTGCGCCCGTGAGCTTGTAATTCAACAGCAATAATTTGTCTTTGCTTTACAAGATGCGGAATAATATTACCAAAAGAAGTTTGTATCGTTGAGCCACCACCGTGGATGAGGACAAGAGGTCTTCCTTGTCCGTAGATTTCATAATACATGCTGAGTCCATTCACTTCTGAAAAACCATCCTGACGGTAACATAATAATTGACTCAAGTGCGCTTGTAATTTACGGCGAAAAATAATTTGCTTACTAATTTAGTAACGAGAGAAGCCTGGACACACAAAGTATTGATGCAAAGTGGTGCGGATTGTTAATACG
>CAXSIE010000197.1:0-4227 GCA_964237295.1 uncultured Flavihumibacter sp.
GTCAGCTGAATTTTGCTTCCCGCTTTCCGAGCCTTTAACTACATAAGAAGTGGTTGCAACATATAAAGGCAAGGTGTACCGGACATATAATAACCCTGCACCAACACTTAAAACTATACTGATTAAAAATATGGGCCACATAGCAAGATATTTGGTTATCCAGTCCTTCACCGAAATTGTGCCCTGGTCTTCTCTGACAATACCGTTATTTTCTAAATCCATAAATAATTATCTAAATGAAAACACAACCAGGGAAATAACACTTAAAGCTACCGAGAAAATGGTTAAAAATATCCCTGTTTTCCTTTGCACATCAGGATCTACATTTAGGTTCTTCAATTTGTTTCTATTGGGAGAAACGTATACAATATCATTGGGTTGCAATATGTATACAGGTGATTGAAAAATTTCCCTGTTTCTAAGATCAACGGTATGAACATTTTTTTGCCCGTCCTCTTCTCTGATCACCATTATATTCTCCCGTTTTCCATAATCGGTTAAATCACCGGCGGCACTCAGGGCATCAATTATGGTAACCTTGTCTGTATAAAAATTTTTCGTGCCGGGACTACGCACTTCACCCAATACATTTATATTGTATTGAAGAAAACGGATAAGCACTGAAGGATTTTTTACATTTTCAGCAAGCCTTTTAACCAGTTCCGTTTGCAATTGTTCTTTAGACAGACCGGCTACTTTTATAATGCCAATTATAGGCATTTCAATATTTCCCGTTGAATCAACCTGGTAACCTTGCAAAGGACTGTTTCCAGTAGTTGGAATATTAAATATTGCAGCCTGCTCCTGGTTAAGGGTACGGCTATATACCTGTATGCTCAGTAAGTCATTAGGCTGAATAATGGTTTTTTTAAGTTGAACAGAAACTTTTTTTGCACCATCCCTAAAATAAAGATAATCTGTGTTAATCCTTCTTGAAGAGCCACAGGAAGTTAATAAAGCTGAAAAAAACAGGTAACAAAAAAATAATAATAAAGGATGTTGTATAGATCGTTGTCTCATAGAGGTATCCTGACCGTAAGTTATGTATTTGATATACTTAGAACTGTGAAGATACTATCTGCAGGTGATTGTTTTTTTAGATGTAACATTCTTTTATTGCCCTTTTTAATAAACTTCAAGAATAATATCTAAAATACACGGCTTCGCCAATCTCACTTACAGGAGCAACTAAGAATATCAAAAAAATAAGTACCTTATAATAGTAATAATGACCTGTTTGTATATCTTGTAGCATTAACACCACAATTTCTATAGTACTGAGTTTATAGAACCAACTCAGTTTACGTATAAAATAATAAACGCAGCAAACGATTAAGGTGGCTAATCTATAGGTAAAAGGATAGATATGGGCGGAAATATTGGCGAGAATTATTTTCTGCCGGGCGGATTATCACAAAACTATATGAAAAATGTTAAATTAAATCAATCGTTATTTATATTCTTTTTTATATTCGATTTCCCATCGAAACTTTTGATTCTAATCAATTTTAAAAAAACTGTGTAGAAATAACTGTATTATTTATAGCTTGTTAACTATACACTTTAATGCTTAACTTCCAATCATTCTCTTATAATTTATAGAAGATAATTCACTGAATAATTTTTTATGATCTTCGAAAAAATCAAGATCTTTTTATGTTACAAGTTTTACAGCATGTTCATTAGACCAAGATGATTTTCTGCAGACTTAATTTGCATATAAATATTTCTTATGCTGGCTAATAAGATAATCAACTGTTTTTGTTATACTACTTCAAATATTCCTTCAATTAATCTTTGTTTTTTATTATTACTTTTAGCACGTTACTTATTAGTCATTAATAACAATTCAGGATACTCTTAATCAGCACTTAAAAGTGTAGGAACAAAGCGGAAGTTTTCAACATATTGACATTATGGATCAATTAAAAGAAGTTTTGCAATCAAGTGTTTAAACCACAGTTCACTCAAACAATTTAAACCTACCTTTTATCTATTACTAATTTTATATAAATATTATAAATATATTTCGGCATTTATTATGTGATACAACTAATCTTTAATACTTTCGCGTTCTGCAAGATAAATTACACTGGAATCTTGCTTAGCTCAATATCCTTCCTATATATCCTGAATCAATAAATCCTATTCCAATTTATTGCAGTAAAAACCGGTAGTTTATTAAACATCTTCAATCCTTTCAAAGCCATTTGCATTATACCCAATAGCGTCATTACTTTTTTGAATTAATCTGTACCGGATTTTAAGCTAATTATTAAAACAATTGTTGCTTAGGTCAATTTGAAAAATATGAAAACTTTAATCATCAGTAGCCTCTCAGGCTATTTGTGCCATGCTATATGCGAGCCTGTCGAAAGTCCTTGCACTTTCATTAACCCAAAAGTTTTATGTTACCGGATTCGTTTCAATCAGAAACAGGAAAATTTATTAATCAGCCCCCATAATATCCCACTAACAACAGTTCCACCAACGACACCTCCTTTCAGTGTTAGTAATTCTCTTCAATTACCATTTACCCATGCTAAGTGTAAACTTCAACCTCCCTGAACCTGCTTTACTTACAAGGCATGGTAAACACTCACCATGCAATAAGTAAACTACTATTAACGTAAACATGCCGGTTTTTTGGTAACGATCGCCTGATCCGGTTTAATTGCCCGCAAACCTTCAGATCCCATCTAAAAAAGCTAACCCACACAGTACTGTGACTGAGTAAGGCGAAGCCCTTTTTAATACACTAAAATTTTCCGCAGTCGGTCAGCGATTAACTGAAGGAATGTTTCAAAAGCGATTTGTAGTATGAATGAAAATATTATTAGTATAATAGGGCTGGGTTATGTAGGACTGCCCCTGGCAGTGGAATTTTCAAAAAAAAGTGCTGTTATCGGTTTCGATATAAATGAAAAGCGGGTACATGATCTGAGACTTGGCAATGATGTTACATTGGAAGTTTGTGAATGTATGTTGAAGTCGGTCATTAAAGATGAAAATGACAAATCTCCTGGCTTATTTGTAAGCAATGACCTGGATGCCATCGGACACTCTAATATCTTTATAGTAACGGTTCCAACACCTGTTGACAAATTCAACAAACCCGATCTTACCCCCCTTATAAAAGCAAGTCAAACCGTAGGTAAAGTATTAAAGGAAGGCGATATTGTTATATATGAATCCACCGTGTATCCGGGTGTAACCGAAGAGGAGTGCGTGCCTGTTTTAGAAAAAGTGTCAGGACTTATATTCAACAAAGATTTTTACGTGGGTTATTCGCCGGAGCGGATAAATCCCGGAGATAAGGAACATACCTTAACAAAAATAAAGAAGGTTACTTCCGGATCTACGCCTGAAGCTGCTCGCAGAATCAATGCGCTTTATGCCGGCATCATTACCGCCGGAACGCATATGGCTCCATCCATTAAAGTAGCCGAAGCCGCAAAAGTTATCGAAAATGCACAGCGCGATATCAATATCGCTTTCATGAACGAATTAGCCAAAATATTTGATCGTTTGGGCATTGATACGAGGGAAGTATTGGCTGCGGCTGGCACCAAGTGGAACTTTTTATCTTTTAATCCCGGACTCGTAGGTGGTCATTGCATTGGTGTTGACCCATACTATCTTGCTCAAAAAGCCGTTGAAGTAGGCTATCATCCTGAAATTATTCTTGCCGGTCGCAGGTTAAATGATGGAATGGGTACTTATGTAGCGGATGAAGTGATAAAGCTGATGGTAAAAAAAGAAATTCGTGTTGTTGGAACCAGGGCATTGGTTTTAGGTTTTACTTTTAAGGAAAACTGTCCTGATGTACGAAATACAAAAGTAATAGACATCATAACAAGGTTAAACGATTACCACATCCAGGTAGATGTTCATGATCCCTGGGCCGATTCTAAAGAGGTGTTGCGTGAATTTGGTATCCGGACCCTGGAAGAATTGCCGGTAAACCCATACTATGACGCGGTGATTGTAGCGGTGGCCCACCATCAGTTTACATATCAGTCGATATTGCAGCTCTGCAATGAACGCTGCGTTTTGTATGATGTGAAGGCTAAGTTTGATAAGGAATTGGTTGACGCGAGGCTGTAAGGTTCACTATATATGTTTCTAATATCAACTATATCAAAAATCTATTCAATTTACAAAAGCAACGGAGTCTCTGGTTTAATATTCTATGGAAGGTCATTTAAATAGTTCTATCGAACACAA
>CAXSIE010000197.1:4237-8987 GCA_964237295.1 uncultured Flavihumibacter sp.
AAGAATAAAACTGCAAACAACAGCCAGATATTTTTGCGGTTTCTGAAATACTGGCCATTGTTTTTATTTATGCTGGTGCTCAGCGTTGGCGCGGCATTATTATACCTGCAATATGCCGTTCCGGTATATGAATCAAAAGCAAGCATCCTCATCAAAGACGATAAAAAGGGAGGAGATGATTCACGCGTGCTATCGTCATTCGACCTTTTTTCCGCCAGTAAAATAGTTGAAAACGAAATAGAAGTGCTACGTTCCAGGGCCGTGATGCAGGAAGTAGTTAATAAGCTGGGTCTTTATGCCTCTGTAAAAAATGAAGATGGGCTCCACGATCTTAATGCATATACTCAGTGCCCGGTAGCGGTTCAGGTAAAAGACCCTGATCACATTAAGCAGTCGGAAAAGATATATTTTTATTATGATGAACACTTAAGGGCAACTGTTGCCGCTGACAAAACATATCCTTTAAATATCTGGATTAATTCACCCTGGGGTGTTATCAGATTTGTGCCGAATGAACATTTTATCGCTAAACCGCCAAAAGAAAAGTTCTTTCTTTTATTTACCGGTGTAAGAAAAGTAACGGATGACTTGTTAAGTAACCTGGAAGTTGCTTCTGTTGGCAAGATCTCCACGATGGTTAATTTAACTTTAAAAGATCAGGTGCCTGAAAGGGGAGAGGCTATTTTAAATGGCGTAATAGAAGAATACAATCACGCAGCCATTGAAGATAAGAACAGGCTCGCCGCCCATGCCCTGTCTTTTGTGGAGGAACGGCTTCGTTATGTTTTAGCTGATCTCGATTCTGTGGAAACGGCCATTCAAAAATACAAAACTACCAGGGGTGTGGTGGATATTAGCGAGCAGGGAAAAGTATTTTTACAAAGTGTTGAAAATAATGACCAGAAGATCAGCCAGATTAATGTTCAACTGGCGGTGCTTGACCAGATTGATAAATTTATCAGGACCGAAGGTGGCAGCTCCGGAATGATACCCTCTACCGTAGGTTTGAATGATGAAATTCTGTCACAACTTTTATCCAAGCTGTATGAAGCGGAGATCCAGTATGAAAGATTGAAGAGAACCACTGCCGAGAATAACCCGATCCTGATTTCATTGCAGAACCAGATAGAAAAGATCAAGCCCAGTATCATAGAAAACATCCAGAATCAACGCAGCAACCTTTCCGCCAGCAAGGAAAACCTGTCAGGAACAAGTGACCGCTACTCTTCGCTGCTGAGAAGCATTCCCCAAAAAGAAAGACAGTTGCTTGATATAACGCGGCAGCAATCCATCAAAAATAATATCTATACTTTCCTGCTGCAGAAAAGAGAGGAAGCGGCTTTATCTTTCACCGCATCTGTGGCCGATAGCAGGGTGATAGACAAAGCACAGTCCGGACTTTACCCGGTTAGTCCTGGTAAAATAAAAATCATAGCTATAGCAGCGCTGCTGGGCCTGTGTATTCCGATCGGATTGATTTCGATGAAAGAAGTATTCAATAACACCGTAAGATCCAAAGCTGATATTGAGTCGTTAAGTACCTTTCCTGTGTTTGGTGAAATCAACTATAGCAGCTTGCGTAATCCTTTCATTTTACGTGATGATGAAACCAGTTACATTTCGGAACAAATCCGGCAGATAAGAACTTCCTTATCGTACCTGGGCATCCGGCAGGGCACTAACACGCTTTTGGTAACTTCGGCGGCACAGGGCGAGGGAAAAACATTTGTCGCTATCAATCTGGCATTAAGTCTGGCGCTTACGGATAAAAAAGTGGTGATTGTGGAACTGGATCTGAGAAAGCCAGGACTTAAACAAATATTTAATCAAAACGCTACCCTGGGCATGTCGGATTATCTGAAAGGGAAGGCTACTTTCGAACAGGTCCTTTACCAGACAACGGTAAACAACCAACTTTATCTGGTTCCTGCGGGAGCCGTGCCTTCTTATCCTTCTGAATTGATTTCGAATAGCAAGTTGCCAGCGCTGCTTAATTATTTACAGTCAAAGTTCGACTTTGTGATTGTAGAAACGGCTCCGGTACGTCCGGTTACTGATGCTTATATCGTCTCAAAATTATGTGATGCCACCTTGTTTGTTGTAAGGCAGGATAAAACATTAAAAGAAGACGTTCAGCAGTTACAGGACAATAAAAAAATCAGGGACCTCGGTAATGTTGCCATCATTTTCAATGGTGTAAAGCCCTTAGGGTTTAGCAACAGGAACTATAATTATGTTTATGGTAAAACCAAGGCATAGCATGCTACCAGTCGTCCAAATAATTTTAACCACAGGAAGAAAGCAGAGAAGCTTCCTCTGCGGACCTCCTGTGCTTCCTCGGCTTTCCCTCTGTGGTTAAAAAAAATTACCAGCATAGCTCTAAACTTTATAGTTAACATAATGCAACAGTACATTAAATCTTATACCTGCAATGAACATAGAGTGGTTGGGTTTCTTTCTTAAAAAAGACCAGAGAACGTTACAAATTAATAGGAACATCCTGTTTTCTTTTTTATTGAAGATCGGCAGTGTTACCATCACGTTCTTACTGGTTCCGCTCACCATCGATTATATCAGCCCCGTACAGTATGGCATTTGGCTTACCATCAGTTCCATTGTGTACTGGATCAATGTTTTTGACATCGGCATAGGAAACGGGTTGAAAAATGAGATCGCCTATGCGCTTGCTGTTAAAGACGAACGTAATTTAAAAACCTATGTAAGTACCGGATATGCAGTGCTCGCCATTATTGCACTATTGATCTTCACATTGTTCTTACTGCTTAGTTCTTTCATTAACTGGAGCAGGCTGCTGAACATCGCTGAAGTCAGCAGCGAAGAACTGCGTCGTGTGATGATTATTGTGATGGGATTTTTTTGTATTCAGTTTGTGGTGCAGGTTATCGATGCTGTTTTAAGCGCCACACAGCAGGTTTTCAAATCATCGTTAATCCTTTTCACAGGCCAGTTGCTCGGACTGATCATCATCTACCTGCTTACTTTATTTGTGCCGGGTACCCTGCTGCTGCTGGTTACAGTAATGGCCGGAAGTTCGGTGGTAGTACTGATCATAGCCAGCCTTTATTTATACAGTACGGAACTGAAAAGATTCGCTCCCGGTTTGGGCAGCATTGACTTTACCTATGTAAAAAAGCTTTTAACTGTGGGCGGCGCTTTTTTTATCATACAGATAGGGGCAATGATTTTAACTAATGCCAATAACTTCATCATAACCAGGATTCTTGGTCCTGAAGCGGTGACAACTTATAATATTCCTTTTCGCCTGTTCTCCTTTGTCTCTATGTTGTTCGCGATCATTATAATGCCTTACTGGAGTGCCTTTACTGACGCTTATGCAAAAAAAGATATGGATTGGATAAAAACCAATATAAAAAAGTTACGGATATTCTGGTTGGGTTTGTCGCTGTTAGGCGCCGTAGTATTTGTTATTTCAGGTTTTCTCTATAAAGTGTGGATACATAACGCGGTGGTTGTGCCGGTATCGCTTTCGTTTTGCGTGCTCTTATACATAGTGGTTTATATGTGGCATACGTTGCATGTGTATTTTTTGAACGGAATAGGTAAAATACGATTGCAACTGTTAGTAATAATCGCAGGAGTTATATTTAATATTCCATTGGCGGTTTATGCGGGAAGGATGTTTGGACTGCCTGGCATTGTCTGCGCCAATACGCTCACGTTTACCATAATGGGTCTGATCTATACCTTCCAATATAAGAAAATAGTATGGGATACTGCTTCGGGTATCTGGAACAGGTAATACTGATAAATGGCGAAATATAAATTTTTAGGGATCATCTACCTGGTGTCGTTGTTGTCTTACTCAGTGGCCAATTCGATCGGTGCTGATGTTCAGAATTTTTACCGCATTCCGTTGTTGAATGTAAAATGGATAGATGTAGCCATCCTTCTTGTGATCTGCGGTTACTTTTATAACGCAGCAACCGGCGTTGCAAAAATAAAAGGTACGGGATTGCTTGTAACGCTTTGTTTTTGTTACCTGATTTTTGAAGCATTCCAGTTATACAGGAGTTGGGGACTTAACGATGCACCTTCGCAGATCTCTCATTTTCTTTGCACCCTAGGCTTGTTTATTGTAATTGATCTATCTTCTTACGCTCTTTCAATAGACAAAATCGTATCCTTTTTAAAAGCCTATGCAATTGCAGGTGCCGTAGTATTGTGTATCGCTAATATGTACCTGTTGTATTCTTTTATCTCGGGCCACGTAGTGTTTGAGGATCTTGATATAAGGGTAGCATTAGAAGTGGTTGGCAGTAAAGAAACCGTTTACTCTACTGTTCTGATCCCGGTGGTATATGCTTACGGATTGTATTTTATCCAGTGGTCGGATAAAATCTGGATCAGGCTTCTCTTTCTTTGTGCGATACTCAGCATCTATGTTTCATTGATCATTACATTCTACAGAGGGAATTTTGTTACCATATTAGTGATCACATTATATTTTCTCTTTATTGGTAAATTAAAACAAACAGTTGTGAAAACAATTGGGATCGTAGCATTGATGAGCGTCGTTTATTTATTTTTCGGTGAAACCTTGGCAAAAAAGGGTTATGACCCGATTCAAAAAATTGTTGAAGTGGCAAAGTTTACTACGGATGTAAAAAATCCGGAGTGGGATAAAGGAAGGTCTGTTTCGCAGGAATATGCTATCAAAGCATGGAAGAAGAATTACTGGTTCGGGGCTGCCTATGATGAATTGCTGCAT
>CAXSIE010000198.1:0-8418 GCA_964237295.1 uncultured Flavihumibacter sp.
CGTTAACGAAGAAGCATTGCATGAAGTGCTTTTCGGAAGATTGGTAAATCAGTCGTTTGGTTTCGGTCCTTATTACACATCGCCTAAATCGGTGGCTTTTGGAAGTAATTCAGCCGGTTGCGAATCGCCTACAGAAAACCTGGCAGAATGCTTTGCCTGGAACAACGGCGAACCGGTTGATCCGGCGACAGCAGAATACAAAAGCAAACCTTTTACAGGCGACGGAACCACACATACGGGAAGAGATCCGCGGTTTGGCCTATCCCTGATGTATAACGGAAGCGTATTGCCTGCTGTTCAAAAGCTGAACCGCACTGTAGAAATATGGAATGCATCAAGCTATAACGGCGTGGGCGCACAGGAGCTGGCTATAACCGGCGGCAACCCGGTAGCAGGGTGGACATTTACCGGTTATTACAACAATAAATTGTATGCGGATGCCATGACTTTACATGGCAAAACAAATATCATGTGGAACATTATCCGGCTTGCGGATTTGTACCTCTATTACGCAGAGGCAGCGAACAGGGCCTGGGGTCCTGCAGCAGCGCCGTCCGGCGTACCTGGCTTTACGCTCACCGCAGTGCAGTCACTCAATAAAGTAAGGGCGCGTGCCAACATGCCCGCTTACGATAATTCAAAAGCCTGGCTCAATATAGGAAGCACAGTCCAGTTTGAAAATGTGGTACGAAATGAAACACGCGTCGAAAACGCATTTGAAGATAAACGCTTTTATGACCTGCGCAGATGGAACCTGATGACAGATGCGGCTACCACCGGTACGATGGTCGGATTATATATCAACCGTACAGGCGCTTCCACTTTTACTTATTCCGTTGTTACACTGCCTGATAACCTGCAGCTCAAATGGCAGGATCGTCATAAGCTGTTTCCCATTAACCCCAATGATACTTATCTGGGGCCCCACTTTATACAAAACCCCGGATGGTAAATGAAAGGCATTTCATCATTTTTAAATTTTTAGTAACGCCAGTATGAAAGTTAACATGAAAAGTATGCTGCCTTGCGTACTAGCGATATGCAGCCAGTTTGTACTGCATGCCCAGCAGTTGCAGCCCAGAGATACGATTAAAGTAAAAACAGCGGATCAGATCAATGTGCTGTATGGAAAAGAAAATTACAACCGGTTTGTTGGCAATACAAATATGGTTAAAGGGGAAGATTTAAAAACCTATCCTGCAATGATGGTTCAGGAAGCGCTGGAAGGCAGGTTGCCCGGATTGTTTCTTTTGCAGGACAACGGTAACCCGGGTGAAGATAATTTTACCGGTTTTGTAAGAGGCAGTGTAGGCGGATACCTTACCCTTGTTGACGGTGTGGAAAGACCGCTGAATCCGTACGATATTGAGCAGATTGCAGAGATACGTTTGCTTAAAGACCCTGTGTCGAAGGCGCTTTATGGTGGCAGGATGACAAACGGTATCCTGCTGGTGACTACCAAGAGAGGTAAAGCAGGGAAAACTGAATTTCATGTTGGTGCACAGCGGGGCGTGAAAATGCCCAGCAGGCTCCCTAAATTTTTAAACGCTTACGACTTTGCTACCAATTACAATCAGGCGCTGGCTAATGATAAGATAACTACCGGTGTATACAGCCAGGCTGCGCTGGATGCCTATAAAAACCATACTAATCCTTACCTGTATCCCGATGTTGATTTTTATAGTCAATTCCTGAACAATTCAATGGATGTGACAAGGGTGAATACGGAATACTTTGGCGGCAATGAAAGCACACAGTTTTATGTGCATGGAGGTTATCAGAAAGAAGGCGGTTTTGAAACCTATGGCAATAAAGGAAGACAGATGCAGACCTTTAACCTGCAGGGAAATGTTGATACCAAATTTTCAGATGAAATAACACTGCATGCCAATTTTGCCGGCTATGCGGCCAATAAACGATATCCGGGTGCATTTTCCAATACGGCCGCTTCAGACGGATCACATAACAACAGTTCCTATCTTTTGTATGTGCTTGCAAACCGTTATCCCAATGCCTATCCGATTTTTACAGTTGCGGATAGCGCCGGCGGTACCGCCTCTTACAAAGACAATCCTTATGCAGGTGAAGCGCAGAGCGGATACACAACCGAAGGGTCTTTAAGGATGCAGACCGATCTTGGCTTTGATGTTAAGTTAGATAAACTGCTCAAAGGGCTATACCTCAGGCCTGTTTATTCTTTTGATATCTATCACAGGCAAAATCTCCAAAAACTGAATACGGTGGGTATTTATAATATTGCCTCCTACGGTTTAGACGGAACTCCGGCAACCTTTACCACGCTTCAGACACCGGTAAAAGCCACCAGTCAAACCATTGGCAGCGATGAGTACGGAAGGCGCTGGGCTTTTACAGGCACGGTTGGCTACCAGCAAGAATCCGGCAAAAATGCCGTTAATGCCGATCTCGACTACTATTTATCAAAGACGGTAAGTGCAGGAACCCTGCAGGATTATAAAAGACAAAACCTGGGGCTGAGAATTAATTATACTTATTCAGGTAAATATACCCTTGAAGGCGTTATAAGCTATAGCGGATCGCAAAGTTACTCAACAGATCAAAGGTTCAAATACTTCCCGGCCCTGGGTGCCGGATGGCTGATTTCGAAAGAAAATTTTATGCAGAACACGTCGCTTTTCGATTTCCTTAAGTTAAATGCCGCATGGGGAATTTCAGGTGATGGAAATATTGCGGTTAATCAATACCGCGAGTCATGGGGGGGCACGGCTACGTATAATTTCAGCACTGTTGCCACCGCCCCTACCACACAGTTAAACCAGGTGGCGAGTTCTATGCTTAACTGGCCTAAACAAAGAGAAATTGATATCAACCTGGAAGCTGCCATGTTCGGCAAACTTCGCTGGAAGCTTTCTTACTTTGATTACCTGCAATATGATTTGCTTAGTCAGCGTGTGAATACCACTCCGTCCATTATTGGAAACGTCAATTTTTTGCCCTGGAGCAATTACGGTAAAACCGGTTTGAAAGGCTATGAGGCGGAACTTTCCTATAGTGGAAGTGTGGGATTTAAATACCGGCTGGGCTCCCATTTTACCTACGGAAAAAGCAATAAAATTGTAGTGGATGAACTTCCTGATCCAAAATACAATACACAGGGAACCCCCTGGGATGCCATACGCGGATACCAGGCTGTCGGAACATATACGCAGGCCGAAATTGATCAGATAGTTGCCGGCACAGGCACACTCGCGCTGCCATCATACATGGATCCAAAGGCGCTCAGGGCCGGAAACATAAAATATGCTGATTTAAACGGTGATAAAATAATTGATAAATACGATACGAAAATTATTGGTAATAACGCGCCCAGGATCATGTATGGGGGAGACATCAAATTAAATTATAACGGCTTTGAAGTGTACGTTATGTTGGTGGGATACGGAAGTTATAAACGTCAGCTTAACAACAGCTACTACCAGGTGTATTCAACACGTAAATACTCAAACGTTGTTGTTACCGGATTACCCAATGGAAATCCTTATCCGCAACTGACTACCGGAAGTGGTACAAATGATTTTCAGACATCAGATTACTGGATTGTAAACGGAGGGTTTTTAAAAATTAAAAATGTTTCATTATCCTACGCTTTCCCAGCAAAAGTGATCAGTCATTTGAAGATGCAGGACCTGAAATTATTTTTATATGGGACCAACCTGGCAACATTTTCAAAAATAAAAGACCTCGATCCGGAATCGCTTAATGCCGGGCTGGCCGATTATCCGTTGTTCCGAACCCTGGCTGCCGGGATATCGCTGACATTCTGATTTAATCAAAACGAATTAAATTTAACTGAGATGAAATTATACAAATGTTTGATTTTTACGGTATTTGCCTTATGGATGGGCTCCTGTAAAAAATTTGTAGAGCCAACGCTTGATAATTATAAAAGCCTGGATTATGTATTGAGTTCAAAAAATGATTTTATAGGTGTTCTGTACAATACATACCTGGGATTGCCAACCCGCATTTCATTTACGTACGAGGCGGCTTCGGATAATGCCATTACCAATAATGAAAATACCACTTCTTCAAGAGCTGCAAGGGGAGGCCTTTCAGTGCAAAGCAATCCCTTTGGCGATAATTGGGGAAACGACTACGGGTATATCAACAAAATAAACTGGTACATATCGCATATGGTGATTGATAACAGTAAAACGATCCCTACACCTGTTAAATTCGATATCAACACAACTGTTAATCTGCAGACTTTTTATTTTACGTTGGGCGAGGCTTATTTTTTAAGGGCATGGTACCAGTTTGATCTGCTACAGAAATACGGCGGCGTTGCATCTGACGGCAAAGCATACGGATTCCCGCTTACGACCAAATACCTGCTGGCCGGGGATGAACTCGATCTGCCAAGAAATACTTATAGTGAGTGTGTGTTACAAATTGCAAATGATTGTGACAGCGCAATAAAATACCTTCCACTGGTATTCTCAAAAACTACCGGAACAAGGCCCGACGGTTTGCAGACAGATGCAGGCCATGCGTCCGGTATTGCTGCCAAAGCGCTGAAGGCAAGAACTTATTTATATGCTGCAAGTCCCGCATACAATGTAACCAATGACCCCGTACTATGGGATAAGGCAGCGCAAAGCGCAGCCGATGCCATAGCGGGCAGTAACGGCACGGGCAATACCGGGTTTGATGATCTGATGACTTTTGCAAATTATTTTAACAAGAATAACCTCAATAATAACAATTACACCAATAAAGACATGTTTCTTCGCGGACAGCTTTCCGCCGGTGTTACAACGTATGAAGCGGAAAACTTTCCCCCGCGCGCAAATTCAGGGAGGGGATTGTTTAACCCTACCCAGAATTTAGTGGATGCTTATCCGATGAACGACGGATATCCAAGGGGTACATCGCCCACGAAGCCGTATGATCCGGCAAATGTTGCAACAAACAGGGATCCAAGGCTTGATTTGTTTATTGTACGTAACGGAGAAACCATCTTTGGCTTAACCATTAATACATTTCCGGGCGGGGCAGATGCCTATGGCTCTGATGTAAATGCAACACGCACAGGATATTATTTACAAAAATTGCTCGATCCGGCAGTAAGCTTAAAATCCGGTTCTGTAGTAACCACTACTATTGCCCCTATATTACTGGCCAAGCCTGAATTGTATCTCAATTTTGCGGAAGCTGCTATTCACGTATCCGGAAATCCGGATACGAAAATATATGGCTATTCTGCACGGGAAGTGCTTGCAAAAATCAGGAACCGGTCATTGGGCGCCGGCAAAGATCTTTATTTGCCTGCTGTAAACGGCAGCCAGCAATTTCTGGACCTGACTTTAAACGAGCGCCGCATTGAACTGGCGTTTGAAGATTTTCGTTTCTGGGATGTGCGCCGTTTGTCAAAGGGTGTTTCTGATCTGAGTGGCGTAAATACGCCGGTATATGGAATTTACTCCGCAAACCCGGTTGAAACAAGATCCTATAGATCACCCTATTTGCCGATGCCTTATAATGAAACTTTAAAAACCACCAAATTGATTAACAATGCCGGTTGGTAAAATTTCTTACCTGTCAAAAGTAAACCAATGAAAAAAGTAATGATCGTTTTTGTCCTGGCAATTCTGGTGTTTACAGGGTGTAAAAAATATGATGACGGTTATTTGAATCCGGCATTGCCCAAGACACTTGCCTATTTTGCCTCTTTCCAGGAATACAGCCGTACCGTGGTAGTGGGGGAAGGTTTATCGTTTAAAATAGGCCCGGCAATGGGCGGCGCGTTAACCAATACCCAGGATCGCACGGTTGACCTGCAAATTGGTACTGTTCTGAATAAAACATCAGCAACGGATACCAGGTTACTGTTGCCAACCGGTTATTATAACGGCGCTAAATTAGGTTCTCCGATAAGGGTGGTTATCCCGGCAGGACAATTTATCGGCTATTTTACCATACAGTTTGATTCTGTTAGTTTTCTGAATGATCCTGTATCTATGTATAAAAGCCTCAACAATGAGGGATATACGTTGCCTGTAAGAATTGTGGCCACCTCACTGGATTCAATAGAAAAAGGGCTTGACAGCATAAAAGTATCGGTAAAATACATAGCAGGCCAGGATGGTTACTATCTGTACAACAATATTATCAAGAAGGATGTAGGCGGGGTTATTGTAGATTCAAAAACAATTACGGACAGTGCGGTAAATGAATCGGATAATAGTGCATGGCGTTTACTTACACAGGGCCCTTTTAAAGTAAAAGTTACGTCTGCTGCTGCAGCTTTTACCAATGGACTGAATTTTAATTTGAATATTGATGCCAGCAAAGCGATTACCTACGAGTCTATTGCCGGTCAGCCTGCTGTTACCGCCGAAGGTACCAATACCTATACGTCAAAAACAAGGGATTTTGTTTTGAACTACAATTACAAAAAGGCCGGTGTTGCAGATACGCTTTATCATGTCAGCTCCAGATTGATTTTCAGGAACCGCATCAGGGACAAGATAAACGAAACCCGCGATTACCTGGCTTACTATAATAATTAACTGAACCTTCCGCCTGTACCATTTCAATGGCAGATTCTTCATAAAAAAGCCATTAGATACAGGATGCAGGTGCTTTATTTAAGGATCAGGCCACATGTATACAATGAACAACATCAAATATTATTCGCTGTTCCTTCTGCTGATAGTTCTTATAAACTTTTCGTGCGGCAGTGGTAAAAAACTGCAATCAGGAAATTTTTTGCTGGGTAAAGGAGTGCTGGTTTTTCAAACGGGCTTTGAAGGCAGTTCAACTGTAATCACCGATTCAAAAGATGTACCCGGGTTCATAACGCCCGGTTATGAAATTGATGACATCGTTGGGATTGATAACACGCTGCCGGAAAAGAATGATTGGGTTAAAGACCTTGACCAGAATCCGGATGCCGGACAGTTTTTGATTGAATATACAGGAGGAGATTCTACAAAGAGGTTTGTGAAAATTATTCCGGAACCAGGCAATCCGTCCAACCATGTACTGCAGTTCTGGCTGAATGATTCCTGGCATGCTTCTGAAAACCAGGAAAAGGCGCGTATTCAAACAGATATCTACGGCGTTAAAAAGGGCTTCAGGGAATTTTATCAAACCGAAAGAGTGTTCCTTCATGAAGATTTTAAAATACTGGAAAGTTATCCCGCTAAAATTGACTGGCTCACCCTTTCAGAATTCTGGAACAACGAATGGTGGGTGAAAGATGAAAAATACGGGTTTAGGATAGGCATCGGCATAGGAAAGCCTGTTGCAGAAAAAAGTGAACTCAGTTTTATCATTGGGTCGCAGGATCAGGGCTTCAAAAATATCTGGAATGCGGATAATCCTTCTGTTAAAGTGCCCATTGGCAAGTGGTTTACAATGGAATATTATTTTAAAGAAGGTGACCGGGAACAAGGCAGGTTTTATGTGGCCATTACAGCAGACGGCGCTGCTAAACAGGTCGTTTGCGATGTAAAAGGGTTTACGCACAATACAAAAGACCCTGCACCAGACGGGCTTACAGGTTACAGTCCTATGAAGTTATATACATCCAGGGAACTGGTTGCTTATATGAAGGCACATGGTAAAACATTGCAGATATACTGGGATGATTTTAAACTATGGAGAAGCAAAAGACCTTAAATTAAAACGTACTTAAAAAAGAAAGTGTTTAAAAAAATGAAAAATAAATTATTTCAATTGATCGTGGCAATAATAATTTTACCCGGTTTTGCGTGGTCGCAAAATCCTGCAACGTCAGATGATTCAGCCAGGATGGATTGGTTTTCAAAAGCCAAGTTTGGTATTTTTCTTTGGGGGGTGTACTCAAAGGGTATTGGCGGCGCATCATGGCCTTTTTTTAATGGCCAGATGTCACAACAGGATTATATAGAACAGGCAGGCTCGTTTACCGCAAAAAATTATGATCCTGAAAAATGGGCCTCATTGTTTAAAGCTGCAGGCGCCAGGTATGCTGTACTTACAGCCATGCATTGCGATGGTGTTGCCCTCTGGCCTTCAAAAGCGAACGCTTCCTCGGTTCAAACACTAAGCCCTTATAAAAAAGACCTGGTCGGCCCCTTTTGCAACGCGCTTAAAAAAGCCGGACTAAAAGCAGGGCTGTACTATTCACACGTAGATTGGTCAAGTACGGATTACATGACGCTCACCCAAAATATAACCGCAGACCAGCTGAAACAGGATCAAAGCGTGAAATATAACTTTCAGAAGATCTGGGATGAAAAGGGGAAGACCGGATTTTTCCCCCAAAAAAAATTTACTGCGGAAGACAAGATAAAATGGAGCCGTTTTATAAAACGGCACGATGATCAGGTTGACGAACTGCTCAATAATTATAAAGTTGATTTATTATGGTTTGATTTTATGTATCCCAAT
>CAXSIE010000198.1:8428-8974 GCA_964237295.1 uncultured Flavihumibacter sp.
TGGTGGTGATTTTACATGGAACGAAAAAAGCCTCTATCAAAAAATGATATCTGAACATCCATCTATGATTGTCAACGGGCGTTTAGGGTCTTATGGCGATTATGAAACGCCTGAAAGAGGCATACCCATGTTCGCGCCGGCTGGTAACTGGGAACTTTGCGAAACAATGAACAACAACTGGAGTTATGTTGGCGGTGACCATGATAATAAGCCCGTAAGGCAATTGTTGAGGATGCTGGTGGAATGCATTGGAATGGGCGGCAACCTGTTATTGGGCATTGGCCCAAAAGCAGATGGTTCGATTGATTCGATGCAGGAGGCACGGTTGCTTGAAATGGGTAAATGGATAAAGAAACACCAGGAAGCTGTGTATGAAACGCAAAGAGGCCTTCCCGCCGGTCATTTCTATGGCCCTACATCGCTGAGCCTGGATAGGAAAACACTTTTTCTGTATTTGTTTGATGATCCGAAAGAAGAAATCTACGTCCGTGGAATAAAGAACAAGGTGAAAAAATTGACTTTGGTAGGATGGCCTGACATGATAAT
>CAXSIE010000199.1:0-4985 GCA_964237295.1 uncultured Flavihumibacter sp.
GAGCAACAGTGAGGTCAATGACGCTGTAACAAACCAAAGCAACGCTTTGCCACCCACCCTGCCCACTGCTTTAAGATCACCTAATTTAGCGATCCCTACAACAAGTGTTGAGAATACCAGCGGAGCGATGATCATTTGAACAAGCCGCAAAAAAACGGTTGTGAGCAGTTTTATGTTCTTGTCGAACTTTGGAATAAATTCCGGAGAGGCATTTTCATGTACAATATATCCTACTGCAATTCCCAAAGCCATGGCAATTAGGATAGCGAATGTTAACCGGTTGCTTTTACCCATATTTTAATGTTGAGAATCGGCTGGAAAGAATTACCGAAAATTCGAAAAATTATTGACTTAACAAAAACTAAATAAAATTCGTTGAGGGCAATACGATTAATTGATTAAAAATATCGTGATAAAGCAAACCGTGCCGTTATCAGCGGTCGGCTTTCAGCAACCAGGAGAAACATATCCGGCAGTGATCTGCTGATAGCTGAAAGCTGACGGCACTCTGTAGTTATGCATTAAAAATATAAATATTAATTACTTTGGAAGTTATATTAAAGCGCTAAATGAAAGCATGTATTAAATAATTGTTTATTTTACGGACATTATTCTAAATTATACCTATTATTTATGAGCTTATTTGCGAAGAAACCAATGAGTCTGCTTATGGCTGAAGCGGCAGATACTGAAAAAGGCCTTAAGAAATCATTAGGAGCAGGGGCATTAGTCGCTTTAGGTATCGGCGCTATTATAGGAGCCGGTTTGTTTTCAATAACCGGGGTTGCAGCAGCAAATAATGCAGGACCGTCAATTACCATATCGTTTGTAGTGGCGGCGTTTGGTTGTGCTTTTGCCGGTTTGTGTTACGCAGAATTTGCTTCCATGATTCCTGTCGCGGGAAGTGCCTATACTTATTCTTATGCAACTATGGGCGAATTCATCGCCTGGGTAATAGGTTGGGACCTGGTCTTGGAATATGCAGTCGGTGCGGCCACTGTAGCAATAAGTTGGAGCAGGTACCTGGTTAAATTTTTAGATGGTTTTAATATTCACCTCCCTGCAGCAATTGCTACAGGTCCCTTTGATGGTGGTTTCATAAATCTTCCGGCAGTATTAATCGTTGTTTTGGTAAGTTTATTATTAATAAAAGGAACAAAAGAGAGCGCCAATGTAAATGCATTTATAGTTACCCTTAAAGTTGCCGTGGTGTTGATCTTTATTTTTCTTGGCTGGAAATACATTAACAACGCAAACTATACTCCTTACATACCTGATAACACAGGTACGTTTGGCGAATTCGGATTCAGCGGTATCATCAGGGCAGCAGCCATTGTGTTTTTTGCATATATAGGTTTTGATGCGGTTTCAACAGCTGCACAGGAAGCAAAGAATCCCAAGAAGGATATGCCAATCGGTATATTAGGTTCACTGGCAATTTGCACGGTTCTTTATATTTTATTTGCTCATGTGATGACAGGTGTTACAAGCTATACCACGTTTGCAGGTAAAGATGGAATTGCACCGGTTGCCGTAGCTATTGAACACATGGGTCATGCAGATGCCAATGGTGTGATGCAGGCAGATTATCCATGGCTGAACCGGGCTATTGTTGTGGCTATTCTTGCAGGATATGCTTCAGTAATCCTGGTGATGCTTATGGGTCAATCAAGGGTGTTTTTCTCTATGAGTAAAGATGGCTTACTGCCAGCGGTATTTCACCGGGTGCATCCGAAATTCAGAACTCCTGCCAGATCGAATACGCTTTTTATGCTGTTCGTAAGTTTATTTGCAGCCTTTGTACCAGCCCGGGTGGTTGGTGAAATGACCAGTATAGGCACCTTATTTGCGTTTATACTGGTTTGTATTGGTGTGTGGATTCTCAGGGTAAAGCAACCTGAATTACAAAGGGCCTTTAAAACCCCGCTTGTTCCGTTAGTTCCGATCATGGGTATCGTTACCTGTTTATTTATGATGGTGTTTTTACCGCTTGATACCTGGATACGTTTGATAGTCTGGATGTTGATAGGATTTGATGTTTATTTATTTTACGGCTTGAAAAAAAGTTTATTATCAGACCATCTCGTCACCACACATGCCAGAGGAAATCGTATTGTATCCATCTGCGGATTATTCCTGGTGGCGTTACTGGCTGTTGTGGCCTTTATTCATCATGCAACCACTACAGACCCTGATTGGATAATATTTATATTTTCTCTCGCATTTGCGGCAGTACATTTAATTGTTTACTTAAGTAAGTTGATGAAGAAATAAAACACAGACAATTTTTCTTAACCGCTCAGGTAGTTATCTGAGCGGTTTTTTTATTGAGTAAACTCTTACATTTGCACTCCTTAATTGAACAGATTAAATTATGGGAAGAATATTTGAAGTTAGAAAAGCAACGATGTTTGCCCGATGGGATAAGATGGCCAAACAGTTTACCAGAATTGGCAAAGAAATAATAATAGCTGTAAAGATCGGAGGCCCTAACCCCGACCAGAATGCGGCGTTACGCCGTTGCTTTCAGAACGCCAAAGGCGTTAACATGCCTAAAGACCGCGTGGAAGCAGCCATCAAAAGGGCTATGGGGAAAGACAAAACGGATTACGAAGAAATCGTTTACGAAGGTTATGCACCACATGGAGTAGCGCTGATGGTAGAAACCGCTACTGACAATCCTACACGTACCGTTGCCAATGTAAGAATGCATTTTAACAAAGAAGGCGGCAGCCTTGGCACCAGCGGGTCTGTAAGTTTTACTTTTACCCGCATGGGGGAATTCAAGATAAAAAATGAAGGAAGCATTAACCTGGAAGAACTCGAATTTGAACTGATTGATTTTGGTTTGGAAGAAATTGGTGAGGATAGCGAAGGCAACATCGTTATACGTACCGCATTTAATGAGCTCGGCCATATGAGTAAGGCGCTTGAAGATAAAGGGATCACTCCGCTCACTGCCGAATCAACCCGTATACCCACCACCACTGTTGAATTAAGTGAAGAAGCAGCCAAAGATGTTTTGGAACTGGTTGATAAACTGGAGCAGGACGATGATGTGCAGAAAGTGTATCATAATCTGAAGTAGGTTTGAGGTTTGAGGTATGGGGTATGAGTATAAAACCCTGAAGGGGTGATAGGATTATAGCAATGTTTTTGAATGTTTAAGGCGAACCCCGAAGGGGTGGCATGATTCGTATATGTAATCAATCATGTCACCCCTTCGGGCAATGTCATTAAGTTAAGCAGTTCTTTTTAATTACAAGCACCAAGTGAAAAGTAAGCCTGGCTGTACATCCCCTCCTTCGGAGGGGACATTACGTCCGAAGGACATAATGGGGGTGGGTTACCGGGCAACATGTTACCGAATGGTAGTAGTTGTGCTTGTCGGTTAGCGTTTTGGATGGTAGTTACTGAATAGTTACAGTCAACCCACCCCCGTTTGGCCTTCGGCTCAAACGCCCCTCCCAGGAGGGGATGTACAGAGCCAGGCTTACTTTTCACCAGTGCTTCTTGTTGAATCTTAACTTAATGACATTGCCCTTCGGGGTTTTATTTCCGTTTTGTATCTCCTTCTATAATCATTTCACCCTTTCAGGGTTTTATACCTCATACCCCATACCTCACACCCCCATACCTACTCCTGCATCATCCCTCTTATCACCGTAATAATTTCTTCCGCATTGGGCTTTCCAAAATAATCGCCATCGGTGGCATAGCCTGCCCGGTGGGCTTTGGCGCTGATTGTTCTCGGAGCGGTATCAAGCCATTTATAGCCTCCCTGATTTTCCAGAACATTTTTAAACATATAAGCTGAAGCTCCTCCTGGTACATCTTCATCAATGAAAATGATACGGTTGGTTTTTTTAAGAGACTGCAGGATACCATGATGAATATCAAATGGAAGCAGGGTCTGCACATCTATAACTTCACAGCTTATTCCGAGCTGCTCCAGCACCGCCACAGCATCGTAAACAATTCTCAACGTTGAACCATAGGAAACAATAGTGATGCCTGTACCTTCTCTTACAATTTCGGGAATACCTAACGGTACTGTATAATCCAGCAAGTCTGCCGGAAGTTTTTCTTTTAACCGGTAACCGTTAAGGCATTCGATAATTAAAGCCGGGTCGTTACCCTGAAGAAGCGTGTTATACATACCTACGGCCTGAACCATATTGCGTGGTACGCAAACGTGCAGCCCGCGAAGTGAATTAATAATCATTCCCATTGGAGAACCGGTATGCCAGATACCTTCCAGCCGGTGCCCCCTGGTGCGGATGATCAACGGAGCGCTTTGTTTTCCACCGGTTCTGAAATGTAAAGTTGCAAGGTCATCACTTAGCGGTTGTAATCCATACAACAAATAATCAAGGTATTGGATTTCCGTAATGGGCCTTAATCCGCGCATAGCCAAACCAATTCCCTGACCCATAATAGTTAGTTCCCTGATGCCCGTATCAAAAATTCTTTCTGCGCCATGTTTTGCCTGTAAGCCCGCAAAGCCCTGGTTAACATCACCTATATATCCAAGGTCTTCGCCGAACGCCACTACTTTGGGATTTTTGGAAAACAGTTGATCGAAGTACCTGTTCAATACTTCATACCCGTTCACCATAGGAGCATCATCAAGATAACGCACTTTTTTGATAGGAACCTTTAAAGGGCTTTTAGAACTTTCATCATATAAATAGGTGTTATAATAAGCCCGGTTCTCCTCTTCCAGCTCCTTGTAAAAATTTTTTACAGGAATAGCAGCGTCTGCATGCTCATCCTGTAATATTGCATAATAAAGCGCTCTTACAATATCCTTGCGTGTAGGTTCCCGGTTTGATGAAAGCTCATTACACAACTTTAGTAACGGATCCTTTTTATCAGGCAGTAAGCTGGCCATTTCAGTGATCAAACCAACAGACTGCACAACATATTTTTTTAAAGGGTCAAGGTATTTTTCCCAGGCGCTCTTGCGTCCTTTACGTGCGTAT
>CAXSIE010000199.1:4995-8815 GCA_964237295.1 uncultured Flavihumibacter sp.
CTTTAGCTTTTATTTCTACTTCAATCAATTCCTCTTCGCTTACCAATGCATTTTCAATGATCCATTCCTTCATTTTTCTGATACAATCCCATTCTCTTTCCCAGGATAACCGTTCTGCTGTTTTATACCGTTCATGACTACCCGAAGTAGAATGTCCTTGTGGCTGTGTTACTTCTTCTACATGGAACAAGGCTGGGGTATGCGTTTCACGGATCTTTTGTATTCCTGCTTCAAACACCTCACACATTCCGGCATAATCCCAGGCTTTAACCTTGTAGATATCAATACCATTGGTACCTTCCTTTTTTTGAAATCCTTTCAATACTTCGGATATGGAACCTTTTGTTGTCTGGAAATTTTTAGGTACCGAAATGCCATAACCATCATCCCATACAAAAATAGCAAGAGGCACCTGGAGCACTCCTGCGGCGTTAACAGCTTCCCAGAAGTGGCCTTCACTGGTAGACGATTCACCGATGGTGCAAAAACACACCTCATTACCATTGTCAGACAGATGCGTGAACTGCTTAAACACTTCGTTTTCACGAAAACATTTTGAAGCAAAAGCCAGTCCCAATGCCCTGGGCATTTGTGACGCAGTAGGCGCTAAACCCGCAGAAAGGTTTTTCCTGTTAACCAGATCAAGCACATCGCCTTCCCTGTTTATAAAAGCTGTTGACAAATGGGCATTCATCTGCCTTCCACTGCTGTGGGGCTCATTACTTTCATCAGGGTCAGCATATAACTGAGAAAAAAACTGTTCAATAGTAGCAGCTTCCGTAGCAAATGCAAAGGTTTGATCCCTGTAATAACCAGAATAAAAATCTCCCCGTTTGAAAAACTTGGCCATAGCCACCTGGGGCACTTCTTTACCGTCGCCGAAAATGCCAAACTTGGCTTTACCGGTAAGCACTTCTTTCCTTCCCAACAAGCTTGCTTCGCGACTTTCGCATGCCAGGCGATAATCACTCAGCACTTCATCCCTGAATTTATCAAAGGAAAGTTTTTCGGAAGCAAGCAGGTTGCTGCTGGTCATGTTTTCCATTTCACAAACGTACAAGAATTTTGGCATAATAGAAGCTATCGGCCGTTAGCCATCAGCAGATCACTGCATAGCGCATTTCCTCTAATTGAAAGCTGATGACTGATAGCAACTAATAAGACATTAATGCTTTACACGACATAGTAAAGGTTATTATGATAAAGCCATTAAAACACTTATTTCATAAAAATACTTTTTACCCGGGTTAGTTAGGAAAGTTATAAATTCAATGCAATAGCTGATGTTAACGACTGATAGCCGGCAGCCCGATTAAAATTCCAATTTGTAAATTTGTTTTTTATCTTACTGGAATAAAACTTGAGTAAATTATTATTATGAAAAATTTATTAATTATTTTCTTCTTTGTTTCGTTAAGCATGAGCATCAGCGCTCAGGTTGCTACGGTTGCTTCCAAGCAGGCAGCTACCACCACTGTAGCAGCTAAACCCGAAGCCATATTATTAAAAGAAACTTCTTTTGATTTTGGTAAAATTCAACAAAGCCATCCGGTAACGCATGAATTCGAGGTTACAAATACATCTCCAGATACCTTAAAACTGCAAAATGTACAGGCGAGTTGTGGTTGTACTACTCCGGTATGGAAGAAGGACCCGGTTGCACCCGGAGCCAGCACTGTTATAAACGTAGGCTACAATGCAGCATCGCAGGGTCCGTTTGAAAAAACAATCACTATTCTTTATAATGCCGGCCTTACCAAAACTATTGTTATTAAAGGAGAGGTTATCAAGGCTCCTGCAACTGCAGCTCCTCAAAATGCGTCAATACAATTATTAAAACAAACAAATCAATAAATATGAAAAGAATACTTATTGCCTTTTGTGCAATGGCATTAACTTCAACAGTTATGGCACAAGTCAAGCCTGTTGCCCAGACAGCGGTTCAGCATCAGACAGTGTCTCAATCAAAAAAAGCCGATGAACAGGTTAAATTCGCTGAAGTAAAGCACGATTTTGGGAAAATAAAACAAAGCGTTCCTGTTACCTACGATTTCGCTTTTCAGAATATTGGCAACCAACCGGTTGTTATAGAATCAGCAACAGCCAGCTGTGGCTGTACCACTCCAACATGGCCTAAAACACCGGTGACAAAAAATAAAACCGACAAAGTATCCGCAGGTTTTAATGCGGCAGCCCCCGGTCCTTTTGAAAAGACAATTACCGTAAAAGTTGCCGGCTACGATCTTCCCCTTGAATTAAGAATTATAGGAGAAGTGCTTAATGCAGAAGATTTTGCCAAGTATGATGGTGTTAAGGGTAAAAAGAATGGAAAATAATTCATAGTATTAATATAGATATGGCCCGTTTTACGGGCCATATTTTTTTAAACAGCTTCCTCAATTTTATATCTGCACCTGATGCAACATGCTTTCTCTATAAGCTGTTAGATGTTTGTGCCTCTTTTTGCCTTTGCATGACTCCGCGTTCAATATTGCCACCATTTCCATTTTTTCAGATGCTAAATGCATGTATTTTTACAGCATGTTAAAAATCAGCCGTCGTGGAGAAATGATGCCTCCTTCCCCCATCAGAAAATTAGTTCCTTATGCTGAAGCTGCAAAAAAGAAAGGAACTAAAGTGTATCACCTGAACATTGGTCAGCCTGATATTGAAACACCACATCAAATACTGGATGCTGTTCGGAATACAGATTTTAAAGTGCTTGAATACAGCCATAGTGCAGGAAACGAAAGTTACCGGAGAAAGCTGGTAAATTATTATAATAAGGTAGGCATTAATATTGATCATCAGCAGATTATAATTACCACAGGCGGTTCAGAAGCAATACTTTTTGGTTTTATGAGCTGCCTGGATGCGGGTGATGAAGTAATTATTCCGGAACCGTTTTATGCGAATTATAATGGCTTTGCCGTATCGGCAGATATTGTGGTTAAGCCTATTACCTCTTCCATTGACGATGGGTTTGCGCTGCCGCCTGCAGAAGCGTTTGAAAAAATGATTACGCCCAGAACGAGGGGTATAGTAATCTGTAACCCTAATAACCCTACCGGCTATCTTTACAGTAAAGAAGAGATGGAAGTGCTGAAAGCGCTTATAGTGAAACATAACTTGTTTTTGTTTGCAGATGAGGCATACCGCGAGTTCTGCTATGAAGGCGATCATTTCAGCGCCATGAGCTTAACCGGTGTTGATGACCATGTAATCTTAATGGATACGATCAGTAAAAGATACAGTGCCTGCGGAGCCAGGATCGGGGCCTTCATTACAAAAAATAAAGAAGTACTCGCAGCGGCTATGAAATTTGCGCAGGTAAGATTAAGTCCGCCAAGCTTCGGACAAATTGCCGGCGAAGCAGCACTTGAACTTCCGGATAATTATTTTGATACTATAAAAGCCGAATATAAACTTCGCCGCGATACCTTAGTAAGCCGTTTAAATGCAATACCAGGCGTTTTTTGTCC
This sequence comes from uncultured Flavihumibacter sp., assembly GCA_964237295.1. Classification (GTDB taxonomy): domain Bacteria; phylum Bacteroidota; class Bacteroidia; order Chitinophagales; family Chitinophagaceae; genus JADCRZ01. The sequence goes on from CAXSIE010000199.1 coordinate 8,478, forward strand.
TACTCCGGGTGGAGCTTTTTATGCTATGGCAAAATTACCGATCAGTGATGCGGATCATTTTTGTCAATGGTTACTCGAAGATTTTACATTAAACGGTAAAACAGTGATGCTGGCGCCTGCTACCGGATTTTATGGAACACCAGGACTGGGCAAAAATGAGATACGCCTGGCGTATGTTTTAAACACCGCGGCCATCAACGCATCAATGGATTGCCTGGAGAAAGCTATTGAGCAGTACCTGGTTTCATTTCCTTCCAACTAATTACTCTCTGTCTATTTAAATATTTTTTTAATTTCATAAGTATATTAAATTGAATTAAATACGATTTTTTTTCTCA